>RGVD01000018.1 GCA_010027395.1 Bacteroidota bacterium | reverse complement strand
GTAGGTCCCTGGATTGTTAATGGAATAAGTTTCATACCGGGTCCGACTTCCTCGAATGATCCCACGAAATTCTCGCTCTACGGCTGCACTTCTACTCTAAGTACTTCCTGCAAGGTGATCGTGGCAAATGGGCTAACCGGCTTGCGAACCTCTTCTGGAACGTTCCACTTGCGCAATACAGAAACTTATAGTTTTTTAGTACCTCAGAGACACCCTATTTCGCTCTTACACAAAAAAAATATCTTGACATTTATCAATTAATAAAATATCATTGTTTTAACAATTAACTAATAAAACCATGAACAAAAAATTACAAAAATTAATCTTGCTTTTAATAGCCTTTACGGTTATTCAAGCAAAGGCACAACAAGTAACAGTTACGTCCACCGCAGGCTCAGGTGCAAGTTCTCCAGGAGGTTATTCCTCTCTTATTGGCGCATTTTCTGATATCAATTCAGGTGTTTATCAAGGAAACATTGATATCAGAATTAACTCTAGTTTTTCAATGTCAGCTAGTGCAAGTCTAAATCAAAGTGGAACAGGCTCGGCTTCTTACACAACAGTAGTGATAGGACCAGGTTCAAGTGTAACATCAATGGTTCAAGTTTCTACTACAACAGCGGGAATAAATTTAATTGATTTAAATGGTGCGGATAGTGTAGTGATCGATGGTAGAGTAGGTGGCACAGGATCAACATCTATGCTAGAATTTTGGTCTAATGTTAGTTCGGGAACTGCATCAAATTCTAATGTTACGCTTAGATTAAATAATGGTGCTACTAGAAATGAATTTAGATATGTTACTTTCACGCACAGTTCTCCAAATGCAGCTGGACCAACTGCCCCTGCAGGTTGTGCTAACATTTATTTATTAAACACTACTGCATCTACCCCTTCAAATTCAAATAATACCATAGCAAATTGTGTTATTACAGGTTCTAGAAATCCAGTGATCATGGATGGAGTGACAAACAACTCTACAAACGTGGTTACGGACAATATTGTTATAAAAAACAATACCATCAAAGATTTTGGAAATGTTGGATTAAATTTCAATACAAACAACATTGGTATAATAACCATTGATTCTAATGCTTTCTTTCACTCTTCATCTTTCTCTTCAAGTAATGGACAAACGACTAGAGCCATGTATATTGGCTTGACTACTGGAACTACCAAGATAACTGCCAATATTACTAGAAACAGAATATATGATCTTAAATCTTCAGTTTATTCTGGAACAGCTTTGTTTGGAATTACAGCTGCATTGCCGGTAGCAACAAATGGAAATACCATAAACATCATTAACAATAGCGTAGTGTTAATGCAAACAAATTCAGGAGTTAACTCAGCCTACACAAATGGTTGTAATGGAATTTACGTAACTGGAAGTAATCCAGGCGTGGTTAATGTTTATCACAATACTGTTCGTATTGGTGGAACTAGCTCTGGGTCAACTACCACGAGTGTAAGAGCATATGGATTTATGGTATTTAACAGTTCTTCTTCCGCTACAATTAATGTCAAAAATAACATATTCAGTGTTACTAGAACAGGTTTAACTACTCTTGCAGGAGCAAATTTTTATTTGGCAGCTATTTATTATTATACCGGTCCTACGTACAATGTTGATAATAATGTATACTATGGTTCACCCTACACTATAGGTGTGCCTTCAGCTGCTGGAGGTATTACTATTACAACTGCAATTGCTTGGTCAACCAACGATGCAAATTCATTAACAAAATTACCAACATTTTCAAACACACAGCAACCATATTTATCAGGTACCTCATTAGCAGATGCAGATTTGTCTGCACCTAGAATTTCTAGTGTACTTGCTGATATTGACAACAACGCGCGTGCGGCCACTTGTTATAAAGGTGCATACGAAGCAACTGCTTCACCATTTATTACCAATGACTTGCAAGCAAGAATTATTTATACTTATGGTAAAATACCAGTGGGTACATTGGATAGCATTAGGGTAAGAGTAAAAAGCAATGGTATATCAACTTTAACCAACTCGCTTATAACAGTTACTATCAAAGGCGCAAATACTGCTACCTTAACTTACAATATTCCTTCAGTTGGAGCTTTAACAGATTTAACCTATACCTTACCAGGATATACACCTTTGAATTTAGGTTATGACACCATTACTGCCGCTGTTCCTACTGGAGATCAAAATACCACAAACGATACCATTACTTGGATTAGAGAAAACACTTTAAATGCACTTAGCTATACTCGTCCATTTATAGGAAGAACAGGTAATTTAGGAACCAACCCTCAAGGAGAATTAATGGCTAAATTCAATACGCCCGTTAATAATTTTGTTAACCAAGTAAATGTTGACTTTACGAGTGCTGGATGGTCTGCACAATCTTTTTCAGTAGTAATATACGAAGATTCAGGAAGCACATTCGGACCAAAAATGAATGCATTGTGGGTATCTTCACCTCAAACTACAGTAAATGGTATTTATAATTTATCAGTACCTTCGGTTGCTATTCGTTCAGGCTATTTCTATGTGGGTGTTAGACAATTAACATCCAACAATATTGGTTTTGCTTACCAAAACGAAAATCCTATCAGATCAGGAACTTTCTATTTCAGACAAGGAGCTACATATAGTACATCACCTTGGAATGATTTTGCGGTAAATGCCAACAACCAATTTAGATTTATGATCGAACCTCGTTTGAAAATTAACAACGATTTGGGTGTAACAGATTTAGTAAGTCCAGGTTTGTGCGCAGGTTCTGCAAACACCACCTATAGTGTAAATGTTCAAAACTTAGGTTTACTAACACAAGACTTTTCGGTAAACCCACTTTCAGTATATGGAACTGCAACAGATCCAAATGGAACCACCACTTCATTTGGTCCAATTGTAATTAATTCAGATACTTTGACCACAGATGGAATAAAGGTTGTTACGTTGAATAACAATTATAACATGAGTGCTGCTGGTACTTATACTTTCAAAGCATGGACTAGAAGTGGGGCTGATAACAATGCTATCAACGACACCTTGTTCAATGTATCGAGAACAGTTGTTGTTCCTACAAGTGCTCCGCATGTTCAAAATTTCAATCTTAGCACGGCTATGCCTACTGGTTGGTCAACTGCTAATTTCAGATTTTATGGAAACGCAGGTACTGGTGTATCTGGAAGTAATTCAATGAGAGCTTTGATTTTAAGTACTTCTACTTTTAATTCAAATGCAGTATTAAGTTCACCAAGAATTACAGGAGCTACTGCTGCATATCAATTAAGATTTAAATATAAAGTTACCGATTTTACAGGTGGTGCACCTACAGCTTTGCAATCTGTTGATAGTATCAAAGTTTTGATATCATCAGATTGTGGGGCAAGTTATAACTACGCTTATGTAATTACTGGGGCTAATCATACCGCTACTTCAGATTATACTAATGTTAATTTGAACCTAGCTGGTTATGTAGGTGGTGGAAATGATTTATTGGTAAAATTCCAATTAGATTGGTTTGGAACCACTAATAACTCATATGTAGATTTTGATGATATTCGTTTTATCGACACTACAAATGATGTTAGACCTTCGAATATTGGAGGATTATGTTCTAACCTTCCATCTGGTGCTGCATTGAATATTACTGCTGATATTGCTAACGTAGGTACTTCAACTGCAAACACGGTTTCTTATGGTATTTCAATTACAGGTCCTAGTAGTTACATACAATAGTGGGTGGTTCAACCAATCCTATTTCTTTTGCATCTTTCACACCAACCCGTGTTGGAACCTACAATGTAAAAATTTATTCTAATTATGCAGGTGATAATGATATCTATAATGATACTATATACACTTCATTTACGGTGTTTGCTGGTGTAGATACATTTAATATTACGAACCTATCAACCAGTGGATTTACAATTAATTGGTCAGCTATAGCTGCAGCAACTAGCTATAATTTAGATGTAGCAACAGATCCTACTTTTACTTCAATCTTAACTGGTTATAACAATTTACAAGTTATCGGTACTTCTCAAATTGTGAGTGGCTTAACATCAGGTGCTACCTACTATTACAGAGTTAGAACTACAAATGCTTGCGGAACATCAAATAATTCTCATACTGATTCTGCAACTACTTTAACACTTAGCACTCCTCTAACATTAACAGCATACTTGCAAGGTTTATATCAAGGTGGTAGTACCATGATAAATGCTCCATTTTCTGCAATTGGTGTTGGCTCTTCTTCTGTTGCAGATACAATTACTATTGAATTACATAGTTCTACATCTCCATTTGCTTTAGTATCAACTACGGTAGGTACAGTAGGAACAAATGGAGTAGGTAATATTTCATTGCCTGCAACTGCTAGCGGAGGAACATATTATATTGTACTTAAACATCGTAATTCTATATCTGTTTGGAGTTCAACTGCTATTACCTTTAACAATAGTAGTAATAGTTATAATTTCAGCAACTTAGCTTCAAAAGCGTATGGTGATAATTTAGTTGATTTAGGTAGTGGAGTATTTGGATTGTATAGTGGAGATATCAACCAAGATGGTTCGGTAGATTTTAACGACTATCCTAGTTTGGATCTTGCCAGTTCAGCTGGAGTACTAGGTTATGATTTAAATGACTTAAATGGCGATGCATCTGTAGACTTTAATGATTATCCAGTATTGGATGCAAACAGTAGTCTAGGTGTTATAACCATTAATCCATAGTTATAACAATATGTAAATAAAAATCCCGTTTGAAATGTTTCAAACGGGATTTTTTATTTATTGATAATATTGTAAAACAGAATTGAAGTATAATAAAATAATCTTCGAAACTATAGTATTGATTTAAGCTCTAACATTTTCAATGTCGTTTCAGCAGCTTCAATACCTTTATTTCCATGCTTTCCACCTGATCTGTCAATTGCTTGCTGCTGATTTTGAGTAGTTAACACACCAAAAACGATGGGTTTATTCGAATGTAACCCTACTTGCATAATTCCATCAGCACATGCTTGACAAATAAAATCAAAATGTCTTGTCTCGCCTTGAATAACACAACCAAGTGTAATAACAGCATCTATATTTTGCTGTGCCAACCATTGAGCACCCAGTGGAAGTTCAAATGAACCTGGTACGTACTTAATATGTATATTTTTTTCTTTCACACCTTTTTCCATCAAAAAGTTACAAGCTCCTTGTAAAAGAGAATTAGTTATTTCTATGTTCCATTCAGATACCACGATACCTATTTTTGCTTTTTTGAAAAGATTATTGTTTTTAATATTTGTTTCTGATAAATTTTTTAGTTGGGTTGCCATAATGGTTTGTCGATTTTATTGTATTTGTTTTATAAAATTATATAAAAAAAACCGAGATGAATACACCTCGGTTTTCAAAATCAATGGTATTTTTTTAGCTATTTTCTTTAGCAGCCTTTGCTCTTGAAATATATTTATCAATATCTTGAGCTTCGGTTGCATCCAAATAATCTGCTTTTATTTTTTCATAAACATCCAATGCATTACCAAACTCTTTTTGTTCTTCATAAACCAATCCTGCTTTTTTCAAATACAAAGGGGAAGTTAACTTACTTTTGGTCATGTTTGCTGCTTTTGTATAGTGTTTAACGCCTTTGTCTAAATCGCCACTTTCTACATAAGCATCACCTAAAGCACCTTCAGCTAAAGGGCCTACAAGAACGTTTGAGGTACTAAAATCTTCCAATTGAGCAATGGCATTGGCAAAATCACCTTTTCTTAGGTAAGATATACCTGCATAATAGTGCGCTAAATTAGCTGTTTTTGTCATCCCGAACTCATCTATGATGGCCAAGAAACCTAGTTTTTCACCTTGACCATTTAAAGCCAAATCAAAAGAATCTTTTTCAAACCAAATTTGGGCGTTAAATACAGCAGTTTGAGCTTCTTTTTCTTTTGGCTCAAGATACCATATTTTAAATGCAAAGTATCCACCAACAACCGCAATTATAGCGATCAAAGCTATGTTTATATTTTTTTTGTTTTGCTCGTAAAAAGCTTCAATTTTTCCGGTGGTTTCAATTATGGTTTTGTCTATTTCTAAACCCGAGTTTTCTGTTTCTTTATGCTCCATTTTGTATTATGTTGTTAGTATATTATTCGTTTATAAAAGGATAATTAGGTTCCATGTAAACATCTGTGTATAATTCTGAAGCATCTGGCCAAGGTGAGTTTTCACTAAACTCAACTGAGTCATTAATGACTGCCGCAATTTTCTCTTCAATTGCATCCAAATCAGCTTGGGTAGCATAGTTATTATCCAGAATCGACTTTCTTACCTGTTCAATAGGATCTTGTTGTTTGTATTCTTCAACCTCTTCTTTAGTTCTGTATTTTGCAGGGTCGCTCATACTGTGACCTCTGTATCTGTATGTTTTTATTTCTAAAAACGTAGGTCCATCACCTTTTCTGGCTCTATCCACTGCTTCTGAAATAGCTACATGAACAAATTCGCAATTCATACCATCCACCTCTTTAGAAGGCATTTCGTAAGCCAAACCAATTTTCGAAATATCCATCACATTGGTAGTTCTTTTTACAGAGGTTCCCATGGCATAGCCATTGTTTTCGCAAATAAAAATAACAGGTAGCTTCCATATCATTGCCATGTTAAAAGCCTCATGAAGCGCACCTTGACGCACAGCACCATCACCCATATAACATACTGTAACTTGCTTGCCGCCTCTATACATGTCTGCAAAGGCAATACCTGCGCCTAAGGGGATTTGTCCACCTACAATACCATGTCCACCAAAGAAGTTATGCTCTTTACTAAACATGTGCATACTTCCTCCCTTGCCTTTAGAACATCCTGTTGCTTTACCATACAATTCAGCCATCACCTCACGTGCTGGTATGCCACAAGCTAGAGCATGAGCATGATCACGATAAGCGGTAATAAGTTTATCTTCCTTGGTAATTGCACTCATTGTTCCCGCTACTACCGCTTCTTGCCCAATGTATAAGTGACAGAATCCTTTAATTTTTTGCTGTCCATACAATTGTGCTGATTTTTCTTCAAATCTGCGCATGAGCATCATTTGCTCAAACCAAGTCATGTATTGTTCTTTTGTGAATGTTGCCATCTTTTTAAGAAGCGCAAAAATAAGAAAATTATTTTCATGTCAAAGGCAAAACAAAATAATGAAACTACTGAAAATCAGTAAGAAGAATAAAATAATAAATTAGTCCTTTTGTATTTTTTAATTTGCAGGCATGTATTTGGCCAAACTCAAACTCTTACAATTTAAGAATTACACCCAAGCTAATTTTGATTTTAGTACACAAGTAAATTGTATTTTTGGTCCAAATGGAGTTGGCAAAACAAATATTTTAGACGCCATATACTACCTAGCCTTAACCAAAAGTTATTTTAATCAGCAAGACCACCAAAATATAAAACACAATGAATCTTTTTTTGTAGTTGAAGGAACTTTTATTCAAGATAAAATTGATGAAACCATTAGAATAAATGTACAAAATGGTAAGAAAAAATCAATTCAAATAAACAATAATGAATATTCAAAATTAAGTGAGCATATTGGCCAAATTCCATTGACCATTATTACTCCTAACGATATTTATTTAATTAATGAAGGCAGCGAAGAACGAAGGAAATTTTTAGATGGTTTTATTTCGCAACTGGATAAAAATTATCTTAATCATTTGTTGGTTTATAACCGAACATTAGATCAAAGGAATAAACTTTTAAAAAACTTTTTTGAATTCAGATATTTTGACGAAAAGTTACTTGAAACATATAACCAAATGTTAAGTAGCAGCGGAAGTTATATACTGGAGAAAAGAGATACTTTCTTGAAATCTTTTACACCTATTTTTAAAAAACATTATAAAATCATTTCAAACTTAAATGAGGAAGTAGAAATTATCTATGAATCTAATATAGATATGGATATAGGTTACCTTGCCAATCTTAAAATAAGTGAACAAGATGACTTACGCTCAATGCGCACCCATGTAGGTATACACAAAGATGATTTGGTATTTCATATTGACAATTATCCCATTAAGAAATTTGGCTCACAAGGTCAACAAAAATCGTACATCATTGCATTAAAACTTGCTCAATTCGACTATTTAAAACAATCAAGTTCAAAAACACCATTGTTGCTTTTGGATGATATTTTTGAGAAGTTAGATGAACATAGACTTAATACTCTTATGACCATGATATCAGAAAAAAATTTTGGTCAGATATTTATTACAGATACCCACGAAAGCAGGCTTAAAAATGTATTCGACAATATGAATCAGGTAGATGTAGCTTATTTAAATATTGAGAAGGGTATTTATTAATTTATTTTCGTTTTAATATTACTATTGCAACCAAACTATGCGCAACACTGACGGAAATTCATTAAAGGATGTTATAGGTGACTTTTTAGATGCAAAGCACATCAAAGGAAAGTTAGCTGAGGCAAATATTATAGCTAAATGGAGTGAACTTGTGGGTGAGATGATTGCAAAAAATACCAGTAAAATTTATATCCACAATAACAATTTATTTTTGTATATCGACTCGGCAGCCTTAAGACAGGAATTGCATTACTCAAAAGCCAAAATCATTTCCATTGTTAATACAGAGGTGGGATTTGAATTGATAAAGGATGTGATGGTAAAATAATGTATTGCATTTCAAAAATCTTTAAAAATAATCTTATTACTTAAAGTGAAAATTGTTTCACTATAATATAACCGAACAGTGATATTAAAACAATCAAAATGACCAAGCTAAACTAGGCTATTAAAAAGATAATTTACAATGCCCGATGCTACAGTTATTGGGCATTGTTTTTTTTATTATTTTTGAAAACAAAATTTTAAACATGAACCAAGAAGCTATTATAGAATGTGTGCCTAATTTCAGCGAAGGCCGCGATATGAATATCATTAAACAAATTACTGATGAAATCGAAAGTGTTGACGGTGTAAAACTATTAGATGATGATCCTGGTAAAGCCACCAACCGCACGGTAGTAACTTTTGTAGGCTCGCCACAAGCAGTAATAGAGGCAGCCTTTTTAGCTATTAAAAAAGCCAGTGAAGTTATTGACATGAGCAAGCATAAAGGCGAGCATCCTCGCATGGGTGCTACCGATGTTTGCCCTCTTATACCAGTAAGCGGAATAACAATGGAAGAAACGGCTGCTTATGCTACCAAATTGGCCAAAAGAGTGGGTGAAGAATTGCAAATTCCAACTTACTTATACGAATATGCCCAACCCAATAAAGAGCGCAGTAATTTATCTATCATTCGTGGTGGAGAGTATGAAGGTTTTTTCGATAAAATTAAACTAACTGAATGGAAACCAGATTTTGGACCAAGTGTTTTTCCTGCCAAAAGCGGTGCAACCGTTATAGGTGCAAGGGATTTCTTGATTGCATACAATGTTAACCTTAATACAAAATCGGTTCGGTTGGCAAACTCAATTGCCTTTGATGTGCGAGAAGCAGGTCGGGTTAAACGAGAAGGAAATCCTGTCACAGGAAAAGTTATAAAGGACGCAGAAGGAAATGATGTGCGCATTCCAGGAACTTTAAAAGCCTGTAAAGCCATTGGTTGGTTTATTGAAGAATATAATGTGGCGCAGATAAGCATGAACTTAACCAATTACAAAATCACATCGGTGCATCAAGCGTTTTATGAGGTTTGCAAAAGTGCCGACAAACGCGGCATTCGAGTTACTGGTAGTGAATTGGTAGGTCTTATTCCTTTGGAAGCGATGCTTGAGGCAGGAAGGTATTTTTTGCAAAAACAAAAACGCAGTGTGGGAGTGAGTGAGCAAGAATTGATTCATATTGCAGTTAAGTCGCTTGGATTGGATGAACTTGCACCATTTGATGCTGATAAGAAAATTATTGAATATAAATTACGTAATGCCGCTAATGAAAAATTGATAGGCATGAACCTTCGTGCATTTGCTGACGAAACAGCAAGTGAGAGCCCTGCACCAGGAGGTGGAAGTATTAGTGCTTATGTGGGTAGTTTAGGTGTTGCGTTAGGTACGATGGTAGCCAACCTATCTGCTAGCAAAAGAGGTTGGGAAGATCAAATAAGCGAATTTAGCCAATGGGCCGAAAAAGGTCAACAAATAAAAGACACTTTGCTTAAAAGTGTAGATGAAGATACAAGAGCCTTCAATGAAATTATGAATGCTTTTGGCTTACCTAAAAGCAATGATTCTGAAAAGCAAGCGCGCACCGAAGCCATCGAAAACGCTACTAAATATGCTTGTTTGGTTCCTTATAAAGTAATGCAAACTAGCTATGAATCTCTCGACATGTTAGGAGTAATGATTGAAAAAGGAAATCAAAACAGTGTGACGGACGCAGGTGTGGGGGTATTGTGTGTGAAGACTGCTGTTCGTGGTGCTTATTTCAATGTATTGGTAAATGCAAAAGGTTTAAAAGACAAAGCTTGGGCAGATAAAATGATTGCAGATGCAAAAACTTTGCTTGCACAAAATCATCATAAAGCAGATGCCTTATTGGCTAAAGTAGAAGCAGCGATTTACTAGTGAATAAGTTCCCTTTGTTTTTTAAGTAGGGGCTGAAGATAGTTTTCAAATAATGGATGAATGTTAACTCTTTTTATTCTTCAAAACAAAAGCATTAATCACAGAAAGAATGATGCCTATGGGCAATATTTCAGTAAAACTGTATATGATATTTACTAATGGTTTTTTATAATTTACCCTATATTCATCCATTTCAATAATTTTTTTTCTCATGGTTTCGGGGCTTTTTCCAAGATACCTGTTGTATTCAATTAAATGGTCGGCAAATCGATCTGCAAAGTCAGGGATAAAATAATAATTAATAATTGCCCAAAGCACCGCATATAAAGTGGTAGCAAAAAAGGTGATTAGGATTCCTAATTTCATTGCCTCCTTCATGCTTATTTCAGAATTTGGGTTGGTTTGTCTATAAGACTTAATGCACAAATAAGTAAAAAATGAGAATGTGCAGATAAGAATCGCCACACGAAAAGCTTCACCCCAATGCAAGGCAAAAATGCCGAATGTTGCCACATATAAAAGCATCCACAAAGCATTACAGCCTGCCGCTATTAAACTATATTTTATAATATGTCGTCTCATTTGTTTGTCAATTTACCCCCCAAATAAGCTAAAGGTATATATAGAATAATACATGAAACCATCATCCAAATGGGGTGGTATGGAATCATTACCATATTGCCCACAGATGCGGCTAATAGTATAAGACCTGTTAAAACAGAAGAACGCATCCAAGATTCTTTATTCACCTTACCTGCAACAAAACCACCAATGAATGAAGATAAGCACCAAAAGCTAAGCATAATAAAAAAGCAGATAGTTGGAAGCTTTGAGATGAAGTTTTTTAGTGCTTCTTTGTCTTGATAGTTTAATCCATTTGCAGGATATAATTGTTGAGTTATGGCATCACCAATACTAACGGTTATAAAGCCTGCCACCACACCTGCCATTACAGAAAGAACTCTTTTTCTCATAATAGAATTATTTACAAAACAAACTTAATAAAAAAATGCAATCAAGTGTTATTTGTTTTCAAGCAGATTTACACTATTTGGCAAAAACATGTTTCATAACAAGTTCTGTAGCACCCAAATTATCACTAATAAAATTAGCTGCCTGTTTGCCAACCTGTTTTCTTTCATCAGCGTTTTTTATCCAATATTGAAGTTGATCTGAAAAATCATTGCTATCTCTAACAAGTTTAGATCCTCCAACTTTTATCAACGCTGCAGCTTCAGGAAACTTTTTTATCTCTGGTCCAAACAAGGTGGGTACACCAAAACAAGCCGCTTCTAATATATTGTGCAAGCCACCATGCTTGAACCCACCTCCGATAAATGCAAAATCAGCATACCTATATATTTTGGATAAGATACCAATGCAATCAATAATTAGTATTTTTTTATCTTGATCTTCTCCAATTAATTCATATTCACTCCACCTAATATATTGATTATGAAAAGTACTTTCAATTTCTGTAATTCGTTTTTCATCCACAAAATGTGGGGCTATAATCAGTTTACAATTATGTGTATTAGCTGCAAAAAAATCTGCTAAAATTTTTTCTTCAATATGATAAGAGCTACCTGCAACTAACAATAGACTATTTCCTTTAAATGCAGAAATGGCAGGCATTTCATGCAGTTGTTGAACATTTCTATATACCCTGTCAAACCTTGTGTCTTTTGTTACAATACTGCTTATCCCAATACTATTTAAAAGTAGTTTTGTCTCGTTATTTTGTGAAAATATTAAGGTCAATTTTTGAAGAATAGATTTTAAAAAAACACCATACCAATTAAAATAGGGTTGATTGTTTCTAAATGATGCTGATAATAGGTAGATGGGAATTTTCTTGTTATGCAGTTCTTGAAGATAGAAGTGCCAAAGATCGTATTTTACCCAAAAAGCCATTTTAGGATTAACAATTTTAATTAATCTTTTTGCATTTGAATGGCTGTCGAATGGTAAATAGAAAATACAATCTGATGCCTTATCGTTTTTTAAAATGTCGTAACCAGAAGGTGAAAAAAAAGTACAAACTATTTTGTATTCAAGATGATTTAATCTTATAGCTTCCATCACAGGCCTTGCTTGCTCATATTCGCCCAATGAGGATACATGAAACCAAATAGTATTATCATGAAGTGTGCTTAGTTTTTGCTCAATGTTTTGCCAAAGATTTAATCTACCTTCTAACATTTTTTTTGCTCTAAGATTAAATGGTGAAGCAATAAATAAAGCTAATCTGTAAGCGTAAAGACTTATGGTATAAACAAGAAATCCTGAGTAGAATAAGAATTTATTTATATTCGAATTCATTTTCATCTTTTGTGTTTAGGTATATTGGAATAAGCCAGCCAAAGCGCAAGGAAATAATTTGGTCAAATCTATTTGCTTCATCCTTTTTCATCTCATCAAAGTTGTAACCCCTCACACTTTGAGTATATGCATTAGTGAGATCAACACCTGCATAAAAATTCAAGAGTCTGTTTTGTGAATGAAACATATATCCAGCAAAAAGATTGTAAGCCAGTCCTGCAGATAACCTATCATAACCTTTTTGGTAATCGGGGCCAATTTGAGGAATATTATCTTGAGGTATATTGAAGTTTATCCAATGGAACATATATCCTGCACCAGCCATAGCTAGGAATCCACCATTTTTGTTATATCTAGAAATAGGAAAAATTCGGCCAATTCGGCCATAAAAGCCATAACCTCGCATTCCAACAGAATATTTTCCGGGATTTCCACTCATATCGTTTATCACACCGCTGCTGTTGCTTACATTGTTTAATATGTTTACTTCTTTAATTTCACTTCCAAACATGTAATTGGCCTCTATCGACATAAACCACTGGCTTCGTGTTTTCAGAGATGCTCCGATATAAATTGAATTGAAATTACCAAAACGATTAATCAAGTCGGCCGAAGGCACCTGATAATTATATCCAATGTTTATATCTGCAATTTTATTGCTTAAAGAATATTTTCTTTCTTTCTTATTTCCTTGTGCTTGTGCATAGCATGAAAAAACAAATAGAATAATAGCTAAATAGATATGCCTGAAATTCATTTATGCAATAATAAATTTATTTTATCGAAAATATATTCAAACAAATATGAACTAGGTATTTTCAATTGAAATAGTTCTTGAAAGGTCTTTTTTGCAAATTATTATTTTAATTGTTGAATTGTATTATTAAATAGAATGTTAACACGTATAATTGGCATTAAATACAGCATTATATTTTATAAAATATATATTCGCACCCAAAATCTTATTTATTATGAAAATAGCTGTAGTAGGTACAGGCTACGTTGGCTTAGTTACCGGAACATGTTTTGCAGAAGTAGGCATTGATGTTGTTTGTATTGATGTAAATAGCCAAAAAATTGAAAACTTAAACAAAGGAATTCTTCCAATCTACGAGCCAGGTCTTGAAGAAATGGTTAGCCGCAATGTTGAGAAGGGCAGATTAAAATTTAGTACAAGTTTAAAGGATAGTATTACAGATTGTGATGTGGCATTTATCGCTGTTGGAACCCCACCGGGTGAAGATGGGAGTGCTGACTTAAAGTATGTATTAGGTGTAGCAAGGGAAATAGGTTCAAATATCAATGATTATATAGTGGTAGTAACAAAGAGCACAGTGCCTGTAGGAACTGCGCAAAAAGTGAAAGCTGCTATTAATGATGAAATGTCTAAAAGGGGAGCCAGCATTGAATTTGATGTAGCCTCTAACCCTGAGTTTTTAAAAGAAGGAGCTGCTATTGATGATTTCTTGAAACCAGATAGAATAGTAATTGGAGTAGAGAGCAAGCGTGCTGAAGAAATTATGCGTAAGTTATATAAACCATTTTTATTGAATGGTCACCCAATTATATTCATGGACGTTCCAAGTGCTGAAATGACTAAATATGCTGCCAACAGCATGCTTGCCACAAAAATTAGTTTTATGAATGATATTGCAAACCTATGCGAAATAATGGGTGCTGATGTAAATATGGTGCGCAAAGGAATTGGTAGCGATGCTCGTATTGGAAACAAGTTTATTTATCCTGGTATTGGATATGGAGGAAGCTGTTTTCCGAAGGACGTGAAAGCATTAATCAAAACTGCCTCTGAAAATGGATACAAGATGCAGATTTTAGAATCAGTTGAATCTGTAAACGAAGCTCAAAAATCTGTTTTATATAATAAAATTATCAAGCATTTTGATGGTAACTTGAAAGGCAAAACTTTTGCATTATGGGGTCTTTCTTTTAAACCAAAGACAGATGATATGCGTGAAGCACCTTCATTGGTTATTATTGAGAAATTGTTGGCGGCCGGTGCCAATGTAAAAGCGTACGACCCTGTGGCAATGAAAGAAGCTAAACACATGTTGGGTGAGCAAATTGAATATTGTAAAGATGGTGAAGAGTGTTTAATAGATGCAGATGCTTTGTTAATTATTACTGAGTGGCCTGAGTTCCGTTCTCCAAACTTTAAAGTAATGCACAAACTATTGAAAGGAAAAGTGATTTTTGATGGAAGAAACATATATGATGTTGCAGAAATGAAAGAACTTGGCTTCGACTATTATTGTATTGGTATCAAAACAAATTAATTAAGTTTTAGTTAATAAAATATATGACTAAGAAACGTATTTTAATTACCGGAGCTGCAGGCTTTTTAGGTTCTCATCTCTGCGATAGATTTATTGCCGAAGGTTTAGAAGTAATAGGTATGGACAACCTAATTACAGGTGATTTGAAAAATATTGAACACCTATTTAAATTGAAGGAGTTTGAATTTTATCATCACGATGTAAGTAAGTTCATACATGTGCCAGGAAAGTTGGATTATATCCTTCACTTTGCTTCACCTGCCAGCCCAATAGATTATTTGAAAATTCCTATTCAAACCTTAAAAGTGGGATCTTTGGGTACTCATAATTGCTTGGGTTTAGCATTAGAAAAAAAGGCTAGAATATTAGTAGCCTCCACCTCCGAAATATATGGCGACCCCACCGTTCACCCGCAAACAGAAGAGTATTGGGGAAACGTAAATACTGTTGGCCCTCGAGGTGTTTATGATGAAGCAAAGCGCTTCCAAGAATCAATCACTATGGCATACCATACTTTCCATGGACTTGAGACTCGTATTATCAGGATTTTCAATACTTATGGACCTAGAATGCGTCTAAATGATGGTAGGGTTTTACCTGCTTTCATTGGTCAAGCATTGCGTGGTGAGGATTTAACTATGTTTGGTGATGGTTCTCAAACACGTTCATTTTGTTATGTAAGTGATTTAGTTGAAGGAATCTATCGATTATTGATGAGCGATTACGCATTTCCTGTAAACATTGGTAATCCAAATGAAATTACAATAAAAGAATTTGGTGAAGAGATTTTAAAATTAACAGGTGCAAATCAAAAATTAATTTCGTTGCCATTGCCTGTAGATGATCCCAAACAACGTAGACCAGATATTACAAAAGCAAAAGAAATTTTAGGTTGGGAGCCAAAAGTATCAAGGGCCGAGGGCTTGAAAATTACTTATGATTATTTTAAATCTTTGCCTCAAGAGGAGTTGTTCAAAAAAGAACACCGCTCATTCGATAAAAAATAATAAAACAATTAAACTATTATAAAATGGTGCATGTTCCAAAACATGCACCATTTTTTTTTACACTTTTTAAAAAATAGCTTGCTTGTTAATAGTAATTATACATATTTGCCATCAAAGTTTAAACAAATATTGTATGACAAGCACGAATAAATTAAAGATTAGATTGGAGTATGGAGTTCGTACGTCTCCTGCATTATTGTTTAATTATATAAGCAGCCCATCGGGTTTGAGTAATTGGTTTTGCAATGATGTTGATGTTTATAATAATCAATTCAAATTTAAATGGGATTCTGAAGAGAATATTGCAGAGTTGATAAAAAAAGTAAACAACAAAATGATTCGCTTTCGCTGGCTTGATAGCAAACCTGATGAATACTTTGAGTTTGAAATCATAGTAGATGAATTAACTGATGATGTAGCCTTGGTTATTACAGATTTTGTGATACCTGAAGACGAAAAAAACATAAGCTCTCTATGGGATTCTCAAGTACATGATTTAAAAGCTTCTTTAGGGGCTTAATATTTTCTTGAACTAATTAATTCTTTTAGCCTTTATTATCCTTTATTTTAATTGTTTTCATATTAAAGTTACGTTCCATTAGTTTGCATGTTTTCCAACCAATCATTCAATTTTTGGTATCAAATGATATGCCGTGGTTAACCACTTTATTAATGTCATAATCCGTTTCAAATCATACTTCAAATTGAAATACTAGGATAAAATCTTAGGTGCTATGCAATGCTTATGATTGCAAAAATATTAGCCCTTATGATGCTTTTACCATATATATTAATGGGTTGAGAGATGTTGTAAGTCTTTTAAGAGGATATGTAAAAGAGATTTCTATTATTTATTCTATTTACTGTTAGGCAATCTATCTGCTACTTCTGAATTTATTTAGCATCCATAAAAAAATAAAATATTATTTGAATATTTAAACTACTATTTTAAGAGGTTATTAAAATCTGATCCTATACCAAGGCTTTCCTTTGAAAATCTATCATTTTAAATAGAACTTAGGATTTCTATCATTTACATAACCTGAAAATTTATAGTCACTTCATTGTTTTAATTTATTATCAAAACTAATTACACAATATCGCTAATTTATTAGCTAAAGTATTAAAATTTCAATTGCTAGATAAACCTTAGAATAGTTAAGATTTTAGAGTAATTCTGTAAACACATAATTATTAAAATATATGGTTTTGTTTATGGGATATCATTAATCATTGGCATTTTCAGACTTAGCAAAATAAAATATGGAACTCGAACATTAAAGTAAAAGGTAATTTCATTATTTAATTGAAAATGCTACAAAACTTATTGGGCATAATGTTTGAATTAAACAACGTACTAAATTTTTCATCAAAGATGTTGATCCATTTAAACCCCCGTGTTTACTGGGCTAGCTTAAGCCTCAAAAAAAAAGTATTGAAAAAATAAAGTATCAAAATAAGAAAAATGGAAGCAAATTGGGAAATGAGAACATTGCTGGTTGATAACAACCAAGTAACTTTAAAATTAATTGAAAAAACCATTAGGGTAAATAGTATTAAAATATGCGTAATTCATTCAGTGAAAGACTTAGCTAATCTTTATAAGGAACTACATCTATTTAATCCAGATGCTGTTGTAACAACCCGAACAAGCAAGGGCTTTGAAGCTTATGATGTTCTCACAATGGTAAAGAAACACAATGAATATATTCCCATTTTTGTGGTTGCCGCGGATAAGAAAAAAATAAATGACGTCTTTCTTTTACAAAAAGGTGCAGAAGAAATTATACTCATGCCTGACTTAGCAAGCCTTCATTCTAAAATTAGAGCTAAGTTTGATGAGAAGATATTTGAACTTATTAGATATTAATATAATAGTTAATATCTGATTTAAACCTTTTGTTCATTCGATTATCTTAGCTGCAAATTCTAAAGATGGCCGGACTATTGAATGAGCAAGAGGTTATTTTACTTTTTCGTGGTGAATCTACGAAAAGGAGTGCCTTTATACAAATTCTTGATGCCTTTCAAAAGCGCGTATATTGGCATGTTCGCAGGATAGTTATTAGCCATGATGACGCGGATGATGTGACCCAAAATACCTTTATAAAAGTTTGGGAAAACCTTGAAAATTTTAGAGAAGATTCCAAATTATACACTTGGATATTTAGAATTGCAACCAACGAAGCATTAGGGTTTTTAAATAAGAAAAAAGCTGCCATCACATCTTCCTTTGAGGATTATGAACATATTCTTAGTGAAAGTTTAGTGGCCGGAACGTATTTCAATGGAAATACAATTGAATTAAAACTACAACAAGCAATATTAACTTTACCAGAAAAACAAAGACTTGTGTTTAACATGAAATATTATGAAAACATGAAGTATGAAGAAATGGAGCAAGTTTTAGGAACCTCTATAGGGGCATTGAAGGCATCCTATCACCATGCAGTAAAAAAAATTGAAATATTTTTAAAGAACGATTAAACCATTAATAATAATTGAAGTCATAGAAAATAGATGTTGAAAATAGAAGAAAATAGTATAGAAAATTTGATTGGTAAACCCAATAAAAAGGTTGGATTCACTGCCCCTGATAACTATTTTGCTAATATGAGAATTGCCATTTTTTCCAAATTAGATATTGATAATGCTGTTTCTCATAAGCAAGCGGCAGGATTTATAGTACCTGATGTATTTTTTGAAACACAAAAAAATCAGATTTTATCAAAGGCAATACAAACCAAAGCAAAGAAAATTAGATTGAGCTTTAATCAATTGATGACAAGGGTAGCAACAATAGCAGCTATGTTCACGATTGCAGGATTTTTGTTTTTGCAAAATAATTCAGGGCAATCGAACGAATTAACTGCTTCAATAAGTAATGAAGAAATTGTGAATCATTTGGAAATATCAGATGTAAGTGAGGATCTAATATGTGAGTTATTAGATCAAAATAAGATGAACAAAAAAGAAAATGAGATTGAAAAATATCTGAATGAAAATGCGGATGAAGATTTATTAATGGATAATTCATAAAAGTTACAATAATGAAAAATAAAATAAAATATGGTTTATTAGGATTGCTGTTTTGTGTGCAGTATAATATTCAAGCGCAAAAGGCTAAGATGAAAGATAGGATAGAGCCCTTAAAAATTGCCTATATTACCCAAAAACTGAGTCTTACATCAGAAGAAGCTCAAAAATTTTGGCCTATTTATAACAAGTTGAGTGAAGATTTGAAGAAATTACGATCCAATACAAAAGATAAATTAGCAGATGAATTAAGCGAATTGGCAACCATGTCTGATGCAGAAGCTGAAAAAACATTAAATGAAATGCTTAATTATAAAATCAGTGAAGCCGAAATGATTAAGAAATATGCAGCTGAATTTAAAAAGGTTTTACCTACTAAAAAGGTGGTTATGCTTTACAAAGCTGAAAATGATTTTAAAAGAGAATTGTTGAAAAAACTGAGAGATAATAGGAGGGGAGACGATAATTGAAAATTATCAATATGAAATGAATTGCAGAACTTGCCCCTCGAAAGGCAAGTTTTTTTTGTTAATAGCCCATTGGAATGTTTTTAGAATTGTTGTTTTTTGTAGTTGAAAATTGATTTGTATCAACTGTTAAAAAAAAGGTAAAACTTGGCTTCATAAAATGATATTAAAGCGATATAGTTGCATTGGTAATTTGTAGATTATCATCAATTATTTTAAGACAAAAATGATTACACAAACCATGTATCAAACTATTTTAATCGAATTAAGAGAACAAGTGCTGTGCATAACAATTAATCGTGAAGATAAATTGAACGCACTTAATATTCAAACTTTGACAGACATCAAAAATGCAATACTAAGTGCCTATGATGATGCTTCTATTAGAGGTATAATTATTACTGGTGCAGGCAAAAAAGCATTTGCAGCGGGTGCTGATATCGCTGAGTTTGCAAACTTTACAGTAGAAGAAGGGACAAAACTAAGTGCTGAAGGACATGCTACTTTGAGAGCGATCGAAAATTGCCCGAAGCCAGTAATAGCAGCCATTAACGGTTTTGCTTTGGGTGGTGGTAATGAATTGGCATTGAGCTGTCACATACGTGTTTGTTCTGAAAATGCAAAATTCGGACAACCTGAGGTAAACCTAGGTATCATACCAGGTTATGCAGGCACACAAAGACTTGCTCAATTAATTGGTAAAGGAAGAGCTTTAGAATTATTGATGACGGCTGATTTAATTGATGCCCAAACTGCATTGAACTTCGGATTGGTAAATCATGTGGTTCCTCAAGACCAACTCATTGCCAAATGCGAAGAGATTTTTGCTAAGATTAAAAACAAAGCACCTTTAGCCATTTCAAGTGTTATACGTTGCGTAAACGCTTATTACGAAAAACGAGCGGATGGAAACAACCTTGAAATTAATGAGTTTGGTAATTTCTTTGGCAGCGAAGATTTTATTGAAGGTACAAAAGCCTTTTTAGAAAAACGTAAAGCTGATTTCAAAGGAAAATAATTTTATTTAAATACTTAAAAGCCCCTGAAACATAAGTTTCAGGGGCTTTTTTATGCCCCCATTACAAATATGACAGGCTTTTTATGAAGTTCAGGTTTATCTTTCAACCACTCTCTTGCGCTTTTAGTTTTAATCCAAGATTCAGGGCTGCTAATATGGCAAGCAATGCAGATGCGGGTATTGGGAGCAACCGTCTTTAAAATGTCCTCAAGCAATTGATTGTTGCGATAAGGAGCCTCCATGAAAATTTGACTTTGATTTTTTGTAATGGCAT
>RGVD01000170.1 GCA_010027395.1 Bacteroidota bacterium | reverse complement strand
GGTTTCTTAGGTGGTTAAAACAAAAAAAATGAAATTACTATTATCCTATTTAAGCCGTTATAAGAAACTTGTATTTATAGCACTGCTTCTAGCAACTGTCAATCAAACCTTCTCTTTGTTGGATCCATTTATATATGGAAAAATCATCGATCGCTTTGTTTCTCACCCAAAGGATTATACCCAAAGTGAGTTTATAAAAGGTGTATTAACCCTAATTGCAGCAGCTGTTGGTGTGGCTATGGTAAGTCGCATTGCCAAGGCGTTTCAAGATTATTTCACTAGTTTGGTTATTCAAAAACTTGGTGCTGATATATATACAGATGGCTTAAAACATACTTTAAAAATTCCTTTCAATGAGTTTGAGGACCAAAGAAGTGGTGAAACATTAAACATTTTACAAAAAGTTAGAAACGATACAGAGAAATTCATTTCAAGTTTCATCAATATCTTATTTTTTGCTTTGGTCGGATTGGTTTTTGTAATTGTATATACAGTTAACGTGCATGGCGCATTAATAGTGGTTTACTTATTAGCTGTATTTGGTTTAAGTACGATTACAAGTTTCTTATCTAAGAAAATTAAAATTGTTCAAACCAAGATTTTAGCTGAAACAAAGCAACTAGCAGGCAGCACCACAGAAAGTTTAAGAAACATTGAATTGGTAAAAAGTTTAGGCTTAACGCATCAAGAAACACAACGCTTAAATGTGACAACTAGAAAAATCCTTCAACTAGAATTGAAGAAAGTTCGCGATATCCGCAGTATCAGTTTCATACAAGGTACCATGGTAAATTTGCTTCGTCAAAGCATTTTATTCCTATTAATCTATTTGGTATTTCAGGGGAAACTTAGCGTTGGTCAAATCATTACACTTCAATTTTATTCCTTCTTTATTTTTGGGCCATTGCAAGAAATGGGCAATGTGATTTTGAGTTACCGTGAGGCTGAAGCTTCCCTAAATAATTTCCAAATCATCATCAACACACCAATTGAAGTGAAGCCCAGTGCACCTATTAAAATAAATGAAATTGAAAGACTCAAATTCGACTCAGTTACCTTCAAACACAAATCATCTAATTACAATGCCTTGAGTAATATTTCATTTGAGGTAAAAAAAGGTCAAACCATTGCCTTTGTTGGACCAAGCGGTGCAGGTAAGAGTACTTTAGTTAAACTACTTGTAGGATTATATGCTGCACCTGAAGGCAATATTTACTACAATGATATCAACTCTATGGAAATGGATATTGATGAATTAAGACATCAGCTTGGATTTGTAACACAAGACACCCAGCTGTTTTCAGGAAGTATAAAAGAGAATTTACTTTTTGTAAAACCCAACGCTACTGAAGATGAAATCAACTTAGCATTGGATCAAGCCAGTTGCAGAAACCTTTTGGCAAGAAGTGAAAATGGACTAGAAACCATTATTGGTGAAGGTGGCATGAAATTGAGTGGCGGTGAAAAACAAAGACTATCTATTGCCCGCGCCTTGATAAGAAAGCCGCGTTTATTGGTATTTGACGAAGCTACTTCTGCTTTAGATTCAATAACTGAAGAAGAAATATCAAATACCATTAAGGATATAGCCAATAAGAAAGAACACATTACTGTTTTGATTGCACATAGACTTTCAACCATTATGCATGCAGATAGTATTTATGTTTTAGAAAAAGGTGAGATAATTGAAACTGGAAAACATGAAGAGTTATTGGCAGAGAAAGGCTTGTATTACGCTATGTGGAGACAACAAATTGGAGAGAGAAAGAAGTAAGATTTTTGAAGTTAATGATTAAAGGATGTGAGGAGCATCTAATTAATGTAATAATTTTAATAACAGTATTCTAGTAGCGAAATCCATTTTACCAAGAACACTTATATTTGGCTTAAAGTATTCTTGTGCTTCTAAATAAATGTAAAAAAAAAGGCTGCCCGTGGGCAGCCTTTTCACTTATTAATAATCCTAAATATTATTTTATAGCACCTTCGAATAATGGATTGCTGAAGAATTTAATAAATTCAACATCATCTTTAGCCATTTTACGAATTTCGCCATTCATACTAACGGCACGAGCTAAGTTGGTAGTTAATACATCTTGATTGTTCATACGTGCACCACAAACAGCTCTTAAATAATAGTGGCTAGCATCCAATTGCTCTGGATTCATAGTATCAATCATATTTTTTGCACCTGTTGCATCACCGCTTAACAATTTGGCTAAAGCAGCATTGAAATCAGCTTTACCAGATTTGTTAAATAAACTTACAGCTTCTGAATAATTTCCTTTTTTGATAGCAATACAAGCTAAGTTGTAGCTAACATCAGCACCTTTAGAAGCAGCTGATTTAAACATTTTCTCTGCTTCAGCCACATTACCCTTAGCGTTGGCTAAAACACCCATATTTGCTAATACAGTAGCATTTTCAGGATTTAAAGCATTTGCTTTGCTTAAGTTAGCTTCAGCATCCGTTACATTGTTTAATTTTAATTGAACAGCTCCTAAATCATTAAAACCTCTCCAGTCACTAGCATTAGCAGCAGTAAATGCTTTTAACACTTCTTCTTTTTTAGCTAAATCAGCTGTGATTACTGCTAAATGGAATAACTCAATTGCATTCAAAGCTGAATAATTAGCATAGTAACTCATTAATTGCTCGTCAGTTTTGGTAGGTGATGCACCTTTGATAACCAATTCGCTTCTACGTAATTGAGGAAGGATAGATTTAGTTGCTTTTTCCCAACTTGCAGCATGGTTTCTGCGGATTAAGCTTTCACGCTCTTCATCGGAGATAGATTTATTATTTACAATATTTAAGATTTCTGTTTTGTCTGAAAGGTCACTCATTTCTACCATGGTTGCGAATCCAGCCCAATCTTCAGAGGTGCTGTATCCACGAGAGAAAGTAGTATCGTTTACTTCAGTGAAGCCTAATTTTTTCAATTCTTTCTTAAAGAATTTGTAAGTTGACTCTTCGCGACCTTTAGAAAGGTTGCTGTTTCTGCTTAATTCACCATCTGGAGAAGCAAAAGCATTGATGGCAATACCACGTGCTACGAAGTTTTTATCTGTTTTCAACAAAGTTTTCAAATCAGCAATTTGTTTTTTGTTGCTTGTAGTTTTATTCACTTTATAGTTTGGATTGAATTTATCTACATCCATTGGAAAGTAAATGCTAACAGATTTGTTGTTCTCGATGGCTTTATAATCATCTGTATTTATAATTACATTGTTATCCGTTTTAATTAAATACGCAGTAGCAATTGTACCTTCAGCTAATGGCTTAGCCTCAAAAGGAATAGCCACACCATTAACAGTGAAACGAGGCATCAGAGTAGCACGCTTCATATCTGGTTTGTAGGCGAAATTATCAGAATAAGAAACTGTACCACCTAATTTAGTATCAACGGTTGCATCTGCGTTTGCTTTTGCTTTCATGCCTTTAACGGTCATTTCTTTCATGGGAATTTCTGCACCAGTTGAAGTTTTCAAGTATGGTGAAAATTTAACCACCGCTTTTGAATTTATTGATTTTGGAGGAACAGTGGCAGTAATGCTAACCATAACCATATCTCCTTTAGCTTCCAACGGGTTAGGAGTAACCGAGTAACTGTTCTTTGTGAAATTAGAAGGGCTGCTACATGCTGCTATTAAGCTTAAAGCAGACAAACCACATACTATTTGTTTAATACCTCTCATAATAATTTATTAAGTTTTTATAAATTTGTGGCGCAAGTATAAGATATTTACAAAAAAAATCCTTAAATAATTACCAATTGTATATAATTAAAATCAAAGGAGTTGCGAAAATTCCAGACTATGTTCAGGTCAGAGATGAGAACTTTAGCTTGGTATGTTACACCAGAACTGATAGACCTGAAAAGGCCTTGGAAAAATGTGGATTAGGCGAAAACATTGAATACATCAAGAATTTGATTGATCAGATTCCATTTGGACAAATGACTAAACTAGAGCTAAAATGACTAAAAAAACTGTAATAAAACTCGAAAATGCTGCTATTTTTCAGCAACATAATCTCATATTATCTGATATAAACTTTGAAATTCATGAGGGTGAATTTGTATACCTTATAGGACAAACTGGTGCAGGCAAATCCTCCTTGTTAAAAACCCTTTATGCAGATTTGAAACTTGAAAGAGGAGTGGGAGAAATAGCAGGATACTTTTTAAATAAGATTAAAGAGAGTGAGATACCCTACCTACGCAGAAAAATCGGCATCATATTTCAGGACTTTCAATTACTAACGGATAGAACTGCTTATGAAAACTTGTTCTTTGTTTTGCAAGCCACAGGCTGGAAAAACAAATATGAAATTGATACACGTATCAATGAAGTATTAGAACTTGTTGGATTAGGAACCAAAAGTTTTAAAATGCCTTTTGAATTGAGTGGAGGTGAACAGCAACGCTTAGTTATTGCAAGAGCTTTACTAAACAAGCCCGAAGTAATTTTAGCAGATGAACCTACGGGCAATCTGGACCCTGACACAAGTGATGAAATATTTAGATTACTTCATCAAATTTGCAATAGCGGAACTGCTATTATGGTCACAACCCATGATTACCGAATTGTAGAAAAATTCCCGGCCAATGTTTCTAGATGTGAAGGAGGAAATGTAATTGTAAAGAAGCTACTTCAAGAAAAATATCAATAACTGCCTCTTGTATAGCAAATCAATTCATTCGTTGGCAAAATCAATTTTTGTTTAAAATTATTTTTCTGCTTATCAACATCTTATAAACATTTCAAATCGAAACTGGTCATTCTTATTGAATTGCGACATTTTATTGTTTTATTTGTTTTAATGGTTAATTTATTAATGTCAATGGATTAGCTCGCCTCAAAACATGAAAGACATAGGAAAAACAGTGAAAATTGCTGCGAAAAAAGCAATTACTTCAATTTGCATATTATTTTTTGCAAATTATTCATTTAGCACCCAAATTATCATACCCCCAACCGCAGAAGTAGTAGCACAATCCACTTCTTACTTTCAAGTTGCAAGCCAAACGAATATAAAAATACCATTGGGAGGATCCTTGGTGGTATATAATTATTTATATGTGAACTTAGCCCCGGGGGATACATTGCTCATAGATGCCACAACATCAATTGGAAACAATACATTTACAAGAACACAAATGCTAATTAAAGATTTAGCAGGTAGTAAAGCTAAACCTATCTTGATAAAAAATAAAACAGGGAAAATTATTCAAATTACCCAAACGAATGGAAATACAAGTTATGGTATTGCTTTTCATGGATGCTCTGACATCATACTAAGTGGGAAAGAAACCAATTCAAGTTTAAACTTAAAAATAAAGAACTTTATAAGCAACTCATCAATGGGAATCGCCTTTGATAGAAACACAAAAAACGTAGAGCTAGCTAACTGTGAAATTGGGTACATTGGAGCTCAAGGTGTACAGTTTAAATCCTCAGAACCATATAATAGTAGCAGTGCTATTGTAGATACAGTTTATTGCAGACAATATGTATTAGCAGGTGGTTTAGGCGTTGGAAAATTTCATGATAATTATATTCACCATACAGGATCAGAAGCCCTTTATATAGGATCAACAGCATATAACGAAAATGATGGCACCGCGATAACCGTCAATCAAAGTTTCACAAATTCTCTTCCTGCTAATAATTTGATATTTTATTCAAAAAGCTCATGGAGATTTCTACCACATTTTATTG
>RGVD01000169.1 GCA_010027395.1 Bacteroidota bacterium | reverse complement strand
TACACCCAATACGGGTATCTTTAAAGGTTGGCTAGATATGGATGAAACTGGATATTTAATAACCACACCTGGAAGCAGCCGCACCAATGTAGAGGGGGTTTTTGCCAGTGGTGATGCCCAAGACAAAATTTACAGACAAGCGATAACAGCTGCAGGCAGTGGTTGTATGGCCGCCCTAGATGCCGAGAGGTATTTGGCTGCCAAGCATCATGCGATGTAATTAGATAATCTTTTTTTACGAAGAGGCTGTAGTGAAAACTATGGCCTTTTTTATTTCTCGTCTGTAAAAGTTTAAGAATAGATGATTTGCAAACTCATTTTTCATTTATTTATTCGTAGTCAGCTGCGCTATTGTCCAGCACACAAGACCTAGAACACTGGTCATTTTTGGTGGCAAGATCATGAAAACAGCCAGAGGCTAATCAATAAGTTCACTAGCGAGACGCTAGCGACTGCGGGATATTTTTCCTAATATTATCAATTGCATTATCTAAATTTTTATAATTTGCATTATGCCTATCAAATGTAGTATAAGGGTGTCCGTATGTCATTTCACTAATAATGTGACGTTTTCGAAACAACTCTTTTACATCAGTACAATTTTGCGAGCTAGCTATTGATGAAGGTAAAATTACCAACAATAATTTTAACAAAAATAAATTGAATTTGGTCATGGTTTTATTAAGGTTAATGTTGTATTCTGAGCTTTATTGTTAAATTTTAATAAACCGAATGTTTTATTCAAAATAATACTGCTTGAGGAAGTATCCCCTAAAATAGAATATGCAAAAATTGCATTTTCATACTTAACGCTATTCAAAACTACATTCCCTATATAATACTCATATCCGAAGGATGTATCAAACCAGCCAATATCTAAGTCAAAATTTAAATCATTTACTTTTATTCTAATATTATTGGGGTAACCTTGGGTACTCATTTTTTCAATTTTAACACCAAAATTTCCATTCCCCTTAATAGTGTTATATGTATTATTTATAATTTGATAACAATTTGCATTATTTTTAGGGCAATTAGGATTACTATAATCGTTAGTACAATACCAACTTGTATCAACATTCCATTTTACAAATGTTACAATTTCGCTTTTATCATTTATGAATCTAATAGAATCAAATGCTTTATCAGAAAAGTACGGAGTTTGATTTATTATTTCTAACCCTAATTTTTGATAATTAGTGCTATAACTTGGGCAATAAGAAGACGGGTCTTGCTTGCAAGCATGTATTAGCAGTATTGTAAAAATAGAAATGCAAAGTAGTTGTATTTTCATAATGAATGTTTAATTTTAGTTTTAACAAAGATTAATTAAATATCTGCAAAAAAGCAAGTTATATTTTTGTGTATAAGAACGAAATAGCGTTATAAGTATTTGTTTTTGTATGGTGTTTGGCTGTGGGGTGGTTTATGCGCTTGGGGTTAAATGTTGTTGGTGGCAACCTTTAAACATGGATGAGTTGCAAACTCATTTTTCATTTATTTATTCGTAGTCAGCTAAGCTATTGTCCAGTACACAAGACTCTACGAACAGTGGGGGGGTAGTTTGTATATTCAACATAATAAATAAAAAGCTGTGTATCGTGCACAGCTTTTTTAGTTTACCTACATTTGCCCAATGCCATCAAATACTAAAGAACAAAAATTGCAGGCTTTTTCTCGCCTGCTAGATGTAATGGACGAATTACGCGAAAAATGTCCTTGGGATATGAAACAAACCAACGAAAGCCTAAGACATTTAACCATAGAGGAAACCTATGAGTTAGCGGATGCTATTATTCAAAACAACCCAACCGAAATAAAGAAAGAATTGGGTGATGTATTGCTACATATTGTTTTTTATGCCCGTATTGGCAGTGAAAGCAATAACTTCGACATAGCTGATGTAATAAATAGCCTTTGTGAAAAATTGATAAGTAGACATCCTCATATCTATGGCGATGTGAAGGTTGAAAATGCTGAACAAGTAAAAGAAAATTGGGAACAACTGAAATTGAAAGAGGGTAATAAGTCTGTGTTAAGTGGTGTTAGTAAAGGCACCCCATCTATTATCAAAGCATTGAGAATGCAAGAAAAAGCTGCACAAGTTGGTTTTGATTGGAACACAGCAGATCAAGTATGGGCTAAAGTGGAGGAGGAGTTGATTGAATTTAAGGAGGAGTTAAGTCAAAGCAACAACCTTCAGAAATCTCAAGAGGAATTTGGCGATTTGTTATTTGCCATGATAAACCTTGCAAGAAAAAGTAACTTAAACCCTGATGATGCTTTGGAATTTACCAATCAAAAATTTCTAAAGAGGTTCATGTTTATTGAAGAAAGAGCCAATGCCCTGAATAAAAAACTAACGGATATGAGCTTAGAAGAAATGGATGCCATTTGGAATGAAGCCAAAATAATTGAGAATTAGGAATCAAGAATTAGGAATTAAGAATTTGAAATTAAGAATTACCAAAGGGGCGAATGCAGTTAACTAAGTTATTTAAAGAGTTTTTTGAAAGTGAGAAAGCAGGTGGCATTATCCTAATGCTTTGTACCATGCTGTCATTGCTATTGGTAAATTCTAGCTTTTCGGAAGCGTATTTGCATATTTGGCATTGGCCTTTGTTTGGCGAAAACATTGAGCATTGGATAAACGATGGCTTAATGGCCATTTTCTTTTTGCTCATTGGTTTGGAACTTGAAAGGGAAGTGTATAATGGCGAATTATCCAACCTGAAAAATGCCTTATTACCTATGATGGCTGCACTAGGAGGCATGATACTTCCGGTAGTTATTTATTTTGGTTTTAATATTCAAAAGGCCAATCTATCAGGGGCAGGTATTCCTATGGCTACTGATATTGCCTTTGCTTTAGGAATATTATCTTTACTTGGAAATAGAATTCCCGCTTCACTCAAAGTGTTTCTTACAGCCTTAGCGGTA
Source organism: Bacteroidota bacterium (assembly GCA_010027395.1). Classification (GTDB taxonomy): domain Bacteria; phylum Bacteroidota; class Bacteroidia; order UKL13-3; family UKL13-3; genus RGVD01. Next base: position 2,813 of record RGVD01000169.1, on the reverse strand, counting down.
ATTGATGATTTAGGTGCCATATTGGTCATAGCAATATTCTATACAGGAACTATTATTTGGTCAAACCTATTGATATCATTAGGAATTTTCGGTTTTTTATTAATTCTAAATAGGTTAAAAGTATATTCACTCATTCCTTATTTGATTGGGGGAGTTTTTATGTGGTATTTTATGCTGCACTCAGGCATACATGCTACCATTACTGGGGTTCTGTTGGCATTTGCCATACCATTTGGTAAAGGTGATGAGTCTTCCATATCTATCAAACTTCAACATTTTTTACATAAGCCTGTTGCCTATTTGATTTTGCCATTGTTTGCTTTAGCGAATACAGCCATCTTATTAAACGCAGACTTTTCTGAGGTACTAACTCAGGCCAATAGTTTAGGAATTGCCCTAGGCTTGATAATTGGCAAACCAATAGGAGTAGTTTTGTTCAGTTATGCGGCAGTCTTAATTGGTTGGTGCAATTTGCCTGATGATGTAAATTGGAAACAAATTCTTGGGGCAGGCATTTTAGGTGGAATTGGATTTACCATGTCAATATTTATAACCCTATTGTCATTTGATAACAATGAGATTATAATTAATTCGAAGCTATTGATTTTGCTAGCGTCCTTAATTGCGGGTATTATAGGGTATTTATACCTTAGAATAGTTAGTCCAAGACCATCTCAAACAAATTAGTTTATTACTTAAGACCTAAGGCTGCATCTAAATAAACATATATGTCTTCAGGTAATTCATCACCTTTTTTTGAAGCCCTTTTATGTCCAAGCCTCACCACAATCATTTTTTCGTCAGGTATGGCAAAAATGTATTGTCCTCTAATACCTCTGCAATAAAATATATCATGACCTTTATGTTTCATTACCCACCATTGAAAACCATATTTGTCATTGTCTTTTCCATCTTTGTCTTTTAAAGGAGCTACTTGTATTGATTCCGCAATATAACTGCTATCAATAAGTTGTGTGCCATTCCAATTCCCATAATTCATATATAATTTGGCAAAACGTGCAAAATCACGCGCATTGGTGTACCAGCAGCAGCTCACCTTTTCCATTCCTTTTTCATCCAAACTCCAGTAAGCAGGCATTTCGGCACCCATAGGCTGCCATAGTTTTTCAGAAGCATAGTTGGCTATGTTTTTACCTGTAATCTTTTTTAAAATCATACCTAGCAGTTGGGTGTCTCCACCCTTGTAGATCCATGTTTTTCCGGGTTCAGATGCTGGTTTAACATTAATCGTAATGTTATTTACATTAGGTCCGTAATATGCTTCACTGGGCCATGCCCAAGGACTTGAATAGGTTTCATCAAAGGCTAATCCACTGCTCATTGTAAGGAGGTGTCTGATGGTGATTTTGGATTTTTCGCCTTCCTTGAACTCGGGCAAATAATTTCCAACCTTCTCTTCAATGGTTTTGATTTTTCCTTCTTTCAAAGCCACTCCAATTAGCGCAGCTGTGAAACTTTTAGCCATACTAAATGAATTAGTGTAGCTATCTTTACCATAATTCTCCCAGTATTTTTCGTATGTAAGTGAATCGTTTTTGATTACAAGGAAGGCAACCGTTTTGTATTCTTCGCATTTATTCAATAAATCAGTATCGGCTTTTAAGTTGCCGTAATTTGAGGATACAGGCCAAACTTGAGGGCTAGCTGTTTTAATCTCTCTTTTATCAAATAGGTCCATTTCATCAATATCAGGACTGAGTTTGCCACTAAAGACTGTCATAGCAAAAACTTTGTTTAGAAAAGTTTTTCCACTAACTAGAATAGCAATTTCAGTGATAATAGCTAGTGATAAAAGGATTATTAATATTTTTTTTAAAATCTTCATGTTGAATAGATTATTACATAAAAAGGCAAATCAAACTAATATTCATTAAATGATGATTGAAATTTAACAAAAAGTAAATTTTTTTTTACAATTCACATCTAACTTTGCAACTAATATTAGGTGTGCGTAGTCAAATATATCGAAATAAAAGCTAGAAAGCCTATGAAAACAAGAAGTAAACAGGTTTTGATTATGTTGGTTTTGCTATACGTTGTGCTATGTATAGGGTTTAGTCAAAAATTATTTAAAGGTTTTGGGACGATTGAAAATGTGCAAGGAACCAATATTATTTATGAAAATTTAGGAAAACCTCATTCCATCTTATCCACTATGGATATTAGATCCAGTAAAAGATAGCAATTACATCAGCAGCATTCCATTTTTATCAATAATATTTATAGGTTGTAATCTGTCTTTTACTATCGTGTTTTCCATAAAAACAAACTTCCTATCATAAATTTTTCCGTTCAGGTAAAAGCTCAACCAATATTCATTATTTAGCACAAAAACATCTTCAATGATAGGTTCAATTTTTAAATAGGATAGTGGTTCAATGGTATCTAAAAAATGTCTAAGGGTTGAGCTCTCCCTCTTTTCCCCATCTATAGTGCCGTATCCTTTGCTGCTAACAAGCACCCCTGTCAAGGTCTCGTTATTGAAATTTATCAAATACACATTCCAAATCCACTCATTCAATTCATTTGTCTCCCTCACAACTGCAATTCCTACACCATCAAAATCTGGTTCAATAATATCTTTTAACATCTAATTTTTCTTTTATTGCAAAAATAGGTGTTATGATAGTTTTAAAAACTTTTTCCTGATTGAAATTTTCTAATTATTGGTTATCAAATTGGATAAGATATGCTATTTTGCTGCACTATTTATGGATGAAATTGAATGGTGTTATGGAAATTGCAGGTGATAATTTAAAAACAAGCGTCTTGGATCATCATGGGATAGTTGC
>RGVD01000168.1 GCA_010027395.1 Bacteroidota bacterium | reverse complement strand
TTTGTAAGTACCAATATGGAAGCAACTAGCAAAATTGGCCAAGGATTTTTATTGCCAATCTCAAAAGAGGATAAAACAATTGACCACAGTCAGCAGTTAATTTTAGTAGATAAAGAAAAACATATTAGAGGCGTATACAATAGTTTCGATGAAGAAGATATGAAACGCTTAAATGACGAATTAAAAGTATTATTATATGAGTATCACCAACCTGGAAAGTAAGGATAAACTTGTTCTTAGGGCTGTTATAAGCTTGTCCATATTTGTATTTGTAACTGTAATTGTTCTAAACAAACAAATTTTACCAAAACCCACTTCTATACCCTCGTGGACCTATATATTACCTATGATAAATGCCATAATTAATGGTACTTGTAGTATTCTTTTAGTGACCTCATTATATTTTATTAAAAGAAAGAAAATAGAAATTCACAAGCAAATCAATTTAACTGCCTTTGTGCTTTCTAGTTTGTTTTTGGTTTGCTATATCCTATACCATTGGTTATCTAAAGAAACAATTTATGGTGATACAGACCACGATGGTTTATTAAATGAAGCTGAATCATTAGCCATTGCTTCATCCAAATCGATTTACTATTTCATACTTATTTCCCATATCGTATTAGCTGCCATAGTTCTTCCTTTGGTATTATTATCATTTTATAGAGGATTGCAGCTTGATATAGATAAACACAGGAAATTAGTACGATACTCATTTCCTATCTGGCTATACGTTACCATTACTGGTGTAGTGGTTTATTTTATGATTAGCCCATTTTACCCAATACTATAATAAGTATTCGTAAGCATCTATTGGTAGCAATTTTACTTTATGCTTTTGTATATTTGTATTTCGTCTCATGAAAAAAGCAAATTTACTTCATACCAAACCTATTAAGTGGCTTTATAGAGTAACCCAAACGATGGGTTTTCCTGGTAATAAAAACTTAAGTCTATATGCAGTGATGGAGTTTTTTGTAAGAACTGTTTCAAAAAAAGATATCCAGATGAGAAGCTCTGCATTATCCTTTACCTTTTTCTTGGCATTGTTTCCATCAACTATTTTCTTTTTTACTTTAATTGCCTATTTGCCGGTAAAGCAAGATCATGCCAAGATATTGTTTTTTATTTCTGAAATGATGCCTAAAAGTGCCTATGAAACCTTAAGTGAAACACTCGAAGACATATTAAAAACGCAAAGAAGAGGATTGCTTTCATTCGGTTTTTTTTCTGCCCTATATTTTTCTACCAATGGCTTTCATTCGCTCATGAATTCCCTAAATAAATACAGTGGAACTGAAGAAAATAGACCTTTTTGGAAACAAAGACTTGTTGCCTGTGGCTTAACTTTTTTTGCATCGGTTTTAATTCTACTTTCAGTTTTGATGATTACTGTAGGAAATATCACCATAAAATGGCTTAGTAAGAATCATTGGTTACCTAATGGCGGATCAGCCCTAGCGTTAAACACACTTAATTATTTGATTGTAGCACTCATCTGTTTTGCTATTGTTGGTGCTATTTACTACTATGCCCCTGCAAAGCACCGTATGTGGAAGTTCTTTTCAGCGGGAGCCATATTTGCATGTATAAGCATTTTGGTCACTACCACTGGTTTTTCTTACTATGTAAATTATTTCAATACCTACAATAAAGTATATGGTTCAATAGGTGTTCTTATTGTTATAATGATGCTTATTTACATCAATACGTATATTTTACTTTTGGGTTATGAATTAAATGTTGCTATTGATTTGGCCACCAAGCAGGAGAATAAAAACATAGCTCGTAGGCAAAGACAAAATAAAATAATATTCCTCGATATACCTCAGAACGAGTCTAGCGACAATTAGAACTTTTGTTACAAATGCTTGTTAACTTACCAAAGATATGAGAAGAAAAGTAAGAGTAGGTGGTGTTCCGGAGCATTTCAATCTCGCTTGGCACTTAGCCATAGAAGAAGGTAGGTTTGACAAATGTGGAATTGACATTGAATGGGTGGATGTGCCAGGAGGAACTGGGGCCATGTGTCAAATGCTACGCAATATTGAGATTGATATGGCTATAGCACTTACTGAAGGTGTTATTTCTGACATTATTCATGGCAATCCAAGCAAGATTGTTCAGTTTTATGTAAACTCTCCCTTGAGATGGGGCATATACACTGGTGCGAAAAATGAATTGCAAAATCTTGAAAACATTGAAGGTAAAAAATATGCAATTAGCCGATTTAAATCTGGATCACATTTGATGACTTATGTAAATGCTTCACGTTTAGGAATTGAAATTAAAGACGATGATTTTGTAATAATAGGAAATTTGGAAGGTGCCAGAAAAGCTCTGGCAAGCCAACAAGCTGATTTATTTATGTGGGAAAAATTTACCACCAAACCTTTTGTCGATAGTGGTGAGTTTAGATTTTTAGGAGAATGCAGAACCCCTTGGCCTTGTTTTGTGTTGGCCGCCACTGACGAATTTATAAAAACCAAAAATGAATCCCTACATGAAGTATTAGACATTATCAATCAGTCTTGCCAAGATTTAAAAAATAACCAAGAAGCGGTAAATTTAATTGCATGGAGATACCAAATAAAATTAGCTGATGCCATGCAATGGTTTTCAGAACTTGAGTATGCTTCAAAACCACAAATAAGTGAAGCCTATATGAATGATATATTAGCTAAACTGAAGGAGTTTAGTATTATTGAGCGTATTCCTGAAATTGAAGAAATTTGCTACTCAGCCAATGTTTAGCTGCTAAATTAAACAACACAATTTTATATATCCATTTTCCTTATTGGCATTTTGCAATTACCATCAATTTCATTTTCTTAAATTTAAATCATACCCAAAAACTATTTCATCAAACGAAGTAATAGCATTTCAAGCAAGACAAAGGCCAAGGCTGCAAAAAGAGCATATTTCCAAAATGAAGTACCATATTCTTCCATTTCTATTTTCTTCTTCATGGTGCTTATATCTTCTTTAATGATTTCAGCCGAAGGAATAATCTTCCCCAAATTGCTGTTTGTTAAATTTCCCATATAAGATTCCACTCTATTATAGTTGAATGACGTTGCAGCAAGCATTTTGGATTTATCTCCTTTGATTTGATATGAGCCTGCTTCTTTTATTTGATCATCAACAAAAATAGTTTTATCATCTTGGTTGTTTTTTATATCGGCAACCATTTCAAATTTATCTTTGCTTATATAACCCATTTTATCATCACTCTCTGATTTGAATTTAACTACCTTGTCTTGGCCAATTGTGTAAAATAATTCAGTTGCTATTTGCTTACCTAAAGCGATTTTTAGTATGAAAGGAACAAAAAAAGCATGTTTTTGAAATGAGCTAAATTCATCACTAAACGGGGAAGCTGCATAAAATATTTTACCCTTCCCAACATTCGATTTGAAGATAAAAGTTGCACCATTATTCAGTGAGAATATTTCTGAACCTCTGGTGCTTGATGAAATACTAAGAGGATAATACGCAAATAAACTCGGAGCATCCATGTTTTGCGGAAGCTTATTGAAAACACCTTTAAACAAATCATCTTGCGTATTTATCATATTAATCTTCAATTCTTGCTTGGTTAAATCCGCATATTGAATGTTTGATAAGGCAGATGCCAATACATTTAATCCTTGAATTTGAAAACTGTTTGATGGCGGAATAATTAACAAATAGCCTCCATTCAGTACTTGTTTTTTTAATTCTTCTATCAATCCTGATGAAATATTTTCAGGTTCATTAAGGATGATAAGTTGCTTATTTTTAAATGAAGAAAAGTCGAGTTGTTTAATGTTTTGTATACTACTTTGGTAATAGCCATCCACCTTCAAAACTTGGTTTAAGAATGCATTATCTTTTTTATCATTGATGATAAGCACCTCCGCTTTGTAGCTTGGTGAAATGGTAAAATATAGTTTGTCGTCAAAGGTGATAGGATTGTCAATAATACTCAACTCGGCATTTTGAAATGCCTCTGTGCCACAAGTAAATGTTAAGTCTATATCTACATATGAATGACTATCACAAGTAAAATTCTGTAAGCCTTTTTGTACGTTATTTATTGTTAAAACCAAAGGAAGATTTTCCGATTTTTCATCGCTTTCATTTCTAAGTCTAACCTTTATGGTAACAGGTGAATTGGGTTTTACCAAAGGTGTTAAAAGCCAAGCCGAATCAATAAAAATATTTTGTTGTTTTTCTGCTTCAATGGGTATGAATTTTACCAATAAGCTTGAGTCCAATTCGTAGTTTGCAACATTCAATTGTTTCTCTTGAAAATCGCTGATGATGTATGAGATTCGTTCGCTGTTATTTTGACTTAATGCTTGTGATTGTTGAGATAAAATTTGACTTATATTTTTACTTGATGCGCTAAGTTTTATTTCATCAAGCATATTTAGAAAATCTTGTTTATTCACCAACCTTTGGTGTTTGCCTTCAAAATCGTTGCTTAGTAATTGAAATTGACAATCGCTTTTATATACATCTACAATTTGACGTGCTTTATTTTTAGCCGTTTCAAGCAATTCTCCCTCTTTGCCCATAGCGCTCATGCTAAAACTATTGTCTACAAAAATGCTTACAGTTTTATCTTTTTCAAGGCTTTTGTTTTCTTGATAAGGAAGATAAGGTTGGGCAAATGCAATCACTAAAAAGGATATTGCCAAAACCCTACAGAGTAATACCAACCAATTTTTTATGTTCTGTTGTTTTTGGTTTTTTTCTATTACTTGTTTTAAGAAACGAATGTCGCTAAAGACTATTTTTTTATACCTTCTGAAGTTGAACAGATGGATAATGATAGGTATGGATATTGAAAATAGAGCAAATAAAAATCCGGGATATACAAATTGCATAACACAATAATAAGCTACTAAAGTCTTTGCTTCCAAATTTCATTTATAAATTTTATAAAGTGAAGGTTGGAGACAAGATTATGAAAACAGCCAAACGCTAATCTATAAGTTCACCATAGGGACAATAGCGACTTACTATTCTAACTTTACAATCTCCATTTTATTATGTGTTAAACTATTGAAAATTGCTTAATTATTTAGAAGCTATTTTACTAATAACATTTTTTATTTCGGCAAAGGTAAATGGCTTGTTTATTGCAAATGACACCCCATGCTTTTGCGTTTCATCTTCACTAACCTCCCAACCGCTCACTACAACCACACTTATTTTCCCTTCAAATTTTTCCTTTATTATATCAGCTAATTGCCATCCGCTCATTTCAGACATTCCTAAATCTGTAAAGACAATATCATAAGACTTATTTTCTAAAAATGCCAAAGCAGCCATTCCACTCTCAGCTTTATTGCAATTATGACCTAGTAAGCTAATCATTTTGGCAAAACTATCTCTTATTGAAGCAATATCTTCTACCACCAAAATAGTAAGTATTTCTGGATTTTTTATAGTCGAATCAATATCTTTTTTTGAAACTTTTATTTCATTTGTGTGATCAATTGGAAAACTTAATTCAATGGTTGTTCCTTTTCCTAATTCTGAATGTTTTACACATATGTTGCCGTTATGACTTTTAACAATACTAAAAACACCACTCATTCCTAAACCACGTCCTGCTTCAAACCCTTTTGTAGTATAGAATGGCTGAAAGATTTTCAATTTTGTTTCTTCATCCATTCCGTCACCTGTATCCTGAATGGTAACGGTTGCCATATTATCATTTTTGGAGGTTTCAATTTTTATTGTTCCACCAAATCCCATTGATTCAATGCTATTCTTTATAATGTTATAAAAAACCGTT
>RGVD01000167.1 GCA_010027395.1 Bacteroidota bacterium | reverse complement strand
GTATATTCAGCTCCAGCAATACCATCTATATCATGCCAACCATAGGGTGATGCAACTGGGTCTGATGGGTTTGAAATTAAAGCTCTTGTACCCGATGGAGAGGTAAATGTTGGAGCTTCTGTAGGGAAAGTAAATACCCTGTAATCAGGAGCTAAAGGGGCAGGTGGTGGCGGAGCCATGGCGCTTGCAGGGGCTACTCCAAAATTACATGACCTAGTGAAATCATTCTTCTCGATAAATTTCCCCTTTACTGCATCTACCCTGATGTTCCACCAATGAGGTTCTTTAATTAATTCAACACTTACATTCCAGGATAGCAATACTTTGTCATCTTTGGCCACATACATTAATTGAACTTCAATAGGACTAACAGAAACGCTATTGTCAGTATAGGTATATTTGTGTTTTGCATCATCTTTTTCAACTAAAGTTAAATGGGTACTTTTTTTCTTAATATGCGCGAATGCTGCATTTACGGCCTCTTCAGGACTTAAAGTAGGTATATCCGTTTTTACTCTTTTAGTAAGATATGGCACAATTCCTGGTCTGAAAACAGCCACTTTAGAATCTTTAATGGCAACTACAGTTATCGCGTTGAATATTGGAATGCCATGATACATTTGCTGCATATAGGCATGAGTAATTCCTAAACCCTTATCGGTATATTCGTCTGACAATGTCCATTCAGCAAAATCTTTTGGGTCAATTGAATTTCCCTTGGCTTGAGCCTCAATATAATTTTTAATAATCTCTTTTGCTGATTGTGCTTGGGTTTTTGGATTTGCTAGAATGAGCGCCATACAAATAAGCCAAGTTTTCATTACATTTTTTGTAATACGTATTTTCATTTAGGTGTATTGTCTATTTATCTGTTATTGATGAAAAGTATGGTAATAACCGTTTAAAAATTTTGAAATCAAAAGTAAGGCAATTTTTTTACAAATTTATTACCTCTAATTCTGGGATTTGTTTTGACTTATAGTAGGTTGTTAATTCATTAGAATCCTAAATATTAAGAAAGAAAAATCAATAATTCATAATTTTATATGCTTAATTACTAATTATTTGTTTCTATATTCAATTCTAGTTTTTGCCTTTTGCCTCAGTCTATCAATTATCCAATTTGTAATACCTGGAGCTATTAATTTGGGTTCATTTTGATGAAAAAGTGCTTTTACATTGGTTTCATTCACATCAATTTGATAAAGGATTTGCCAAAGTTTTTCTAAATCGTTCAACAAAAACCATATTACTTTGGATTGTATCTCAAGTTTTATTTGCTCGAAATCAGCTTGCTCTGTAAGTTCAAAGCTGTTTTTTGCTAATTCGAATATTATCTGATTTTCATCATTCATCATAATCCAAACATTAATTTCTTCAAAGATGTTAATTTTATAAATTGCAGCCGTGAAAAATTTGTAAAGACGTAAAACTTTACGTCTCTCAAAGTAAAGAGGTAACATGTTACGTCCCCGAAAATTCTAAAAAACAACAAACAAATATATGGCTTTCGATATCGAAATGATTAAAGCTGTTTACGCCAAAATGGATGAGCGTATTGCAGCAGCCCGCAAGGTGGTAAACAAACCTTTAACTCTAACAGAGAAAATTTTATACAGTCACCTAACCGAAGGTAATGCTAGCAAAGCTTACGATAGAGGTAAGAGTTATGTGGATTTTGGACCAGACCGAGTGGCTATGCAAGATGCTACTGCGCAAATGGCCTTGTTGCAATTTATGCAAGCAGGTCGCCCCAAAGTGGCTGTTCCTTCTACAGTTCATTGCGACCATTTGATTACTGCTAGAAAGGGTGCTGCTGAAGATTTAGATTTTGCAAATAAAGAAAGTAAAGAAGTATATGATTTCTTAGGTTCTGTTTCAAATAAATATGGTATTGGATTTTGGAAGCCAGGTGCAGGTATCATTCATCAAGTGGTTTTAGAAAACTACGCTTTCCCAGGAGGAATGATGATTGGAACAGATAGTCATACCGTAAATGCAGGTGGTTTAGGTATGGTGGCCATCGGTGTGGGTGGAGCTGATGCTTGTGATGTAATGGCTGGTTTACCTTGGGAATTAAAATTTCCTAAACTAATTGGTGTTAAACTAACTGGTAAATTAAATGGTTGGACCGCACCAAAAGACGTTATCTTAAAGGTGGCTGGCATTCTTACTGTAAAAGGTGGAACAGGTGCAATCGTTGAATATTTTGGCGAAGGTGCCATCAGCATGAGCTGTACAGGTAAAGGAACCATTTGTAATATGGGTGCAGAAATTGGTGCCACTACTTCTACTTTTGGATATGATGAGAGCATGGAGCGTTATTTGCGTTCTACAGGTCGTGAAGATTTAGCTGATTTGGCCAATGGAGTAAAACATCATTTAACAGCAGATGTTGAAGTGTATGCAAATCCTGAAGCTTATTTTGATCAGGTAATTACTATCGACCTAAATACTTTAGAGCCACATTTGAATGGACCTTTCACTCCAGATTTAGCTACTCCAGTGAGTGAAATGAAGGCTTTAGCAGCTAGCAATGGTTGGCCATTGAAAGTAGAATGGGGTTTAATTGGTTCTTGCACAAATTCATCATACGAAGATTTAAGCAGAGCGGCTTCTATAGCTAAGCAGGCAGTTGACAAAGGTTTAGTAACCAAAGCTGAATTTGGTATCAATCCAGGTTCTGAGCAAGTAAGATATACTGCCGAACGTGATGGTTTATTAAAAACTTTCACAGACCTAAATGCTTCAATATTTACCAATGCTTGTGGTCCATGTATTGGTATGTGGGATAGGGTAGGAGCTGAAAAGGCAGAAAAGAATACCATCGTTCACTCTTTCAATAGAAATTTTGCAAAACGTGCGGATGGTAATCCTAATACATTTGCTTTTGTGGCTTCTCCTGAAATGGTGGCAGCTATTGCTATTGCAGGTGATTTGTCTTTCAATCCAATAACAGATACTTTAATTAACAATAAAGGTGAGGCTGTGAAATTAGATCCACCGCATGGCGATGAATTGCCTACTAAAGGTTTTGCAGTAGAAGATGCAGGTTTTGTTGCTCCTGCTGCTGATGGTAGTTCGGTTCAAGTAGCAGTTTCTCCAACTTCAGATCGTTTGCAATTGTTAGATCCATTTGCAGCTTGGGAGGGCACCGACCTTAAAGGCTTAAAATTATTAATAAAAGCAAAAGGTAAGTGTACAACTGACCATATTTCAATGGCTGGTCCATGGTTGAAATACCGTGGTCACTTGGATAATATTTCAAACAACATGTTGATTGGCGCTGTGAATTTCTTTAATGAGAAAACTGACAATGTGAAAAATCAATTAACAGGTGAGTATGCAGCTGTGCCAAAAGTACAACGTGATTATAAAGCCAATGGCATCGGTAGTTTGGTAGTAGGTGATGAAAACTATGGTGAGGGCAGTAGCCGCGAGCATGCAGCTATGGAACCGCGTCATTTAGGTGTTCGTGCTGTTTTGGTAAAATCATTCGCACGTATTCATGAAACCAATTTGAAGAAGCAAGGTATGTTGGCTTTAACTTTTGCAGATAAAGCTGACTACGAAAAAATTCAAGAAGATGATGTGATTGATATCAATGGCTTAACATCATTTGCGTCAAATATAGCATTAGAATTATTGTTAACTCATAAGGATGGTTCGAAAGAAACCATCATGGTAAACCATACTTACAATGAGCAACAAATAGAATGGTTCAAAGCAGGTGGCGCATTAAATATTATCAGAGCAAGTGTTGCTAAATAAGAACATATTTTACTATAAAAAAAGCGACTACAAGTCGCTTTTTTTATAACTTTTATTATGAAAGTGAACAATATAGTCTTAATAGCTTCGAGCGAAATATTTTGGATAAACTCTTTGTTTTATAAATCAAAAAAAATAATTTTATGTGTAAATTAAATTATATGATAAATTCATCTATCAATTTATTTTTTACATTACAAATCGAGAAACCATCCTTTTAAATATCAAGTTTTAGAGTGCAAATACCGATTCACAAAAATCTAAAACCTTTTTTTATTTAATACCAAAATTATAAGAAAAACCAATCATAATACCACCTGGTTTTAAACTATTCATTACTTTTTCGCTTGCATCAGATAATTTCTCACCCTGATTTAGTGCCACTGAATATTCACTACCAGCAAATAAGATAGAATAACCTAATTCTAAAACAATTCGATTGCCTTTTGGCCTTATCCATTGTCTTTGCATACTAATATTAAACAAAGTAGCAGGATTCAAGCTAATATCCACATCTTTTTTGTAAGTGGCACCTAAAGCATTTTTAAATTCTAAATTTGTTGATAATTTATCTATTCCTGTGGCTCTTGAAATGCTTATTACCGGACACCAAGAAGCGGAATTTTTTGCATTTAAGACAACACCTAAACCAAATTTATTGCCCCACGATCCTATTCCTGCTGAAGCCTCAACCAAGGTTGATTCATTTAATCTTGCGCCTAATTTAATTCCTGTTAATCCTGTATTTACATTTATACCTGTTCCAAGTCCGAAATAAAATGAAGGGCTTTTGGGAGCCTCATCGTATTTGTTAGTTTGTGAAAAAGCAATATTATTAGTGATTACAATTATTGTAACTAAGATACTTAATTTTAATGGCTTCATATTTTTAATAAATATGAGTCAAAAATAATTACAAAAGTTTATTAATCAAATAAAATGGTTATTCTTAGTTTGAAGACGTTTGCATGATTTGCATCTGATTATATACTAACTTTGAAGCTTCTTTAATAACTTCAGGTAGTTTACGCATATCCTTACCTTTGGTCATGATGGTAATAAGAATTGGATTATTATTGAGATATATGATAGCAGATTCATGTAATTGTTTTTCAGTTGCATTACCTGATTCGCCAAATTTATGAGCAAGTTCAACATTTGAAGGTAAGCCGTTTTCTATACCCTCTTTAAAGTCAGATTTAGTAAGTAATTCTAACGCAAATTCTGAATCTTTTATACTTAAATAACTTGCATTGAATAAAGCTCTTAAAAATATTGAATATTCTGAAACTGAAATAGGGTAATTCTTTGCATACCAATCTGGTTCTGTAAGGCCTAAATCTGTAAATACTTTTTTGAATACCTTTACATCAATATTTTGATTTAATAGCATTGTAGCATTGTTGTCAGAATATTGAATCATGTATTTTAAAAGTTCTTTTATGGTATAGCTTTCACCTGGTACAATAGTTTTTGATGTATAAATAGGTTTTTTGTCAATGATTAATGGATTGGAAAAGGTAATTTTCTTATTTAGTAACCCTGGCTTTCCTTCATTCATTTTAAAATAGGTTATTAGTTCAGCAACTTTTAATAGCGAGCCAGGCGAATATTTTTCTGCTTCATTTATCGCCATCCAATCATTATTAGCGTAATCTTTTATATAAAATGAGGCAGAGTTTAGGACGCCACTTTTCTTAAAATTATCAAATAAAATATTTAAACTGCTTTTTAGCGGCATTAGTTTTTCTCCTTGACATACATTGTCAACGAACATAATCGGTTTTATGTATTGTAATCCACCAAGTCTTTTCACTTTATAACTGCAGACATTGCTTTGAATTTGATTGCTAATTAGCCTATTTGTCTTTGAATTATTTGACTTATCGTAGTTTTTTGTAATAATAAAAGTGGATGCATTTGTTATACCCAACAAAATAATAATGAAAAACAATGAATAACTTTTATTTATCAATGACATAATAATAAGAAGAATTTAAGTGTCAAAGATACCTACACAAACATTTATAAAATGTCACCAATCATCT
>RGVD01000166.1 GCA_010027395.1 Bacteroidota bacterium | reverse complement strand
AATGAATTTAATAATTTTTTAAGACTATCATTATTCGCCATAATCTTTTCTTCTGTAATATTTATGTCGTTATTAGACATTCCTTCATTAATTATTTCTTCATTATAACTATCTTCATATTGTTCGTAAATACCATTACTTAAACCAAACAAATCTTGCGCTCCACTTCCCCAAACATTTCGCATAGAACCACCACCTAATTCTTTGCTGAACTTAGATTGGTAATTTCTTGTTCTCGCACCCGATGGTCGCTTATCTCCACCACGATATTTTACTGGAAGATATGTTTTTCCACGTGACGCTGGAGTTGATGTTAATCTATCATCACGTTTTCCAGGAGCAGCCAATAGTGTATCATCTTTTGGACCTTGTTGTTCGCCGGCTGGTTTTTCTTCACCAGGTGTGGGAGTTGCACCGGTAGCACCTTCTGGTTCTGCTCCGAGTGCTCCAAGATCAATACCTGCTCCAGCATCAGCGGGAGGTGCACCACCACCTGATTCCATACCTCCACCGGCACCTGCTGCTAATCCTGCATCTTGATCTCCAGCCGCTGCTTGTTGTTCTGTACCTGCTTTTTCAACGGCTGCTTTAAACTTAAAGTCAAAGAACATTTCACGTTGATTACGTAGGAATTCTTCATCAGATAGACCAAAGATCTTTTTAGCAACCCAACGTTTGCTGAAATAACCTTCTGTTGCTCCACTTGCAACTTCAAATTTTGTTTTCCAAGTTTCAAGTTCTTGTAGTTCGGCAATTTTGCTTGGATTGTTTAATTTTAATTTAAATTTAATTAAATCTTCATTTCTATATCCAAGAACGAAAAGATGAATAATGCCAATCTTTTCTAATTCACTAATAACAGAACGCTGAAGACGTTGAATTGTTCTTGAGAAGCGAATATCTTTTTGTGCAAGAGTTGTTTTATCTTCATCGCCGCCTTCACCACGTGCAAGATATGATTGTGGAATTTTAATAGCAGAGAATAATTTGTCTCGGAGATATTTGACGTCGTCAATGTCTCCAGTGTATTGACCTCCAGCAAGACTTTCAATCTTTGTTGATTGCTGACCGCGAACTGGAATAAAGTAATCTTCTTCAATTGAAAGAGGATTGTATCTCAAATCTACGCGACCGGTCTTTTCATCAACGACTTGGTTACGCTTTAAGCTTGTCATGGCTTTTTGCATGAACTGCTCTATATCATTTGGAGCAACGTTACCAACATCAATATAAAATACGCGACGTTCAGCTGAACGAACAATACGATAAGCCATCATGGCGTCTTCTAATAGAGTTAATTGACGCCAAATACGACGGGCAGCTTCCAATATTGAAGTTCCATATGGAGCATATTTATCATTTCCAAGAATACGGAAGTGACCCATCTGCCAGTTTTCAAATGTCATTCCACCGCTATTCCATTGGAATTGTACGTAATTTGGATTCTTTTCATCTTCGCCTTCAATACGTTCAACTTCGTATGGAGGAAGACCGATTGCGTTTTTTACACCATCTTTGTCGTCAATATCAAGGTATAAAAAGAAGTCACCGAACTTACACATTGTTCGGCACCAACCAAAAAGATTGAATTCAATATTTAAAATATCATAATAAAGACCATGAAGAACGTTTTTAATTTCTTCATTCGGACAATCAATTGAAAGTACTTTTTGTAATTCATTGCTTGTCGTCATTTCATCGGCATAAATGTCTAATGCTGATGCAATTTCTGGGGTGTATTCCATCTGTTCGAAATCAACATATCTTTCGGCACGGTTTTGGTTAGCCATGCTTTGTGAATGTACGTAATCAAATGGATTATATGAAGATTTTTTGAACTGCTGACCTTGCGCAGATTGAAATTTATATTTATCAAGTCTGCGGCGACGTTCGCTTTTATAATTTTGTTGGCGACGATTAACTATTGGACCAGAAAAAAGCTTTGTTAATCTCTTGAATAGAGAATTGTCAGCATTGTAGGGACTTCTATCTTGGTTAATTTGACCTTTTCTAGAAGGCATCATATTTCGGTAATCATTTTTGTTGATTGGTTTGCTTGTGTCAGCCATTTATTTTATCCCTTATAAAGCCAGTCGTACATTTTGTAATATTCTTGTAATTCTTTTATATTTACTTTTTTATTTTCTAAAGAATAATTTGAGTTATATCCAATTTGACCTGGTATTTTTGTTTGTACTCTTGTGTTCGCCATAGTTATAGCACCAAACATTGCTTTTGTATACTCGCTATCTCGCTGAGAAATTGTTAATGCAGTATCTCTAACCCAACAAGCAATAGCCATGGACATAGTTAAATCGTCGTTTCGTCCTCTCATGGCTTCTGGTCTGCCATTATTCCAGATAAATGTTGATAATTCTTCTGCTAAACGATTTGAATATATCTTAATTATTTTATTTCTAATAAATTCTTCAAGTTTTGCAACAATAAGAGGTCTTGTTTTTAGAGTTGTTGTAAATCCGGGTACACTGTTGGTCATACTTTCGGCTTGAACTTGTTCTATGAATTCGTGTGTTGATTTAATTGAATAATAAAGATTTGGATATTTTCTTTCTATTAATTTTTCAAGAACATTATAGCCAATATTATTATTTTCTACAACTAACAATGCTTTATTATATTCTTTTCCAGTTTGTAAAAGCATATCGGCATATATATCTGGTGCAAGTTTACCTTGATATTCTGCAACTTGTTCCATTGTTTCTAATTTTATAACATGAAATCCTGAAAAGTCTTTTCCATCGCCACGGGCAACGTCAGCAACCATTAAATATGTAAATTCTGGTTTTGCTTCTTCCCAAATCCAATAATTACGATCAAATCCCGTTCTATATTTTGGTTCCAATACATTTGCTCTTATTTCTTCAAGATCTTGAGAACTTATTACGCCTTCACCGGATGCGTTAAATGAGCATTCATATTCTTGCGCTATATCTCGCCTATTCATATTGCGAGTTGCAGCTTCAAACCAATCACGATCACGATCTGGGTGTGCATCCCAATTTAATTTTATGGCATGAAAGTCGTTTGAATTGTTTTCTGCATTTATAAATGTTTCATGGAACCAATTGCCAACACCATTTGGTGTTGAAATAGCAACACATCTGCCGCCAGCTGATAGTGTAGGGAAGATACTCTTCCAAAGTTCTTCCATGCCGTCGACGAATGCAGCTTCGTCAATTACAAGTAAACTAAGAGCTTCTGAACGACCGGCACTTTCACTTGTTGAAGATGCCTTGATCCATGAACCGTTATTTAATTCAAAGCTGTTTCTATTGTCTATACCGATTTCGGCAATACGAAGCCAATCTGGTACGTTCTTAATCATCTTTTTAACTTTTTTAACCAAGTTAGCCGCAACATCAAGTTTGGTTGCAACAACAAGAACACTCTTTTGACGACGGAAAAGAAGCATCCAAGCAATATAACCCGCAACAGCGGTTGACAAACCAAGCTGGCGGGCTTTAAGAACTATATTAAATCTATAATCTTCAAAATCTTTTATGGTCTGTTGTTGATAGCCATAAAGAGAAAATGGAATTAAGCCTTTTTCTGGATGAGCTATCTTACAATAGTTCATGATGAAGTATGAAGGATCTCTCCCACACTTCTTTATTTCATCTTTGACTTGTTCTTTTGTAAGACCATAACTCATATATCATTTTATGTTTGGTTCAACAATATGATGTGGTTTTTCTTTAGTAAACAGTCTGTCTTCTTTTGCTACCGGAGCTTTTTTTCTTCCGACTGTCACTTTAATAGCATCATTTAATGCTCGTTCCATTTCTTTTTTATCAAGTTGTCCATCGCCATTTACATCTTGATTATCAAATGCATCACCATCATCAACTGCGTTTAGATCTTGTTTATTATTATCGGTTTTCTTACCTAATTGCTTCATTAGACTAACTGTTTCTTCATCTAATTCAAAAGTATTTTCTTCTATTTTCTTTTCATGAAGTTCAACTTCTTCTTTGATTATTTGCAATAAACGAGATTTAGTTATTTTCATTTCTTAAGCCCACCTAAAGCTAACCATTTTTGTAGTTGTTCGGCACGTTCAACGTCTTTTTTGTCTTCTAATTTTGGCATATCAACATTTTTTATTTTGTAATGACATTGTGCTGTAACTTGTGTACGAATTTTTGATATTTCTTCAACATTCATTTTTACATCTTGATATTTTTCAACAGTTAATTCTTTGCCAGTAACTTTCTTAAATTCTTTTTTAAGATATTTGAGGGCTTCCGCAATATGTTCTTCAACATCATCGGCAAGACCTGGTTTATGTGCTTCTTCTAGTTTAATTTCACTTTGATATGAAACAATTAAGCAAGGGAACGAACCATCTTTTGATGCATGATGTGTTACTCTTGCTCTAAATCCATCAAGGAGACGGCAATCACAGCTTGTGAATGCGGGAACACTTTCACGACGCAAGCCTGCTTTGATTGGTTCACCCTTTTCATCACGGGCACCGTCATATGTATTCGCCATTACTTGCGAAATTCCCTTTATTACATCCATTAATTCAGCCATTTATACCGTCTCCTTGTGGTTTTATCAGCCTTCTTTTGTTTTGGCTTCTTTTACTGTATCAAGAGCAGCTACGCGAAGTTCTTTGAGTAATTTCGCAACAGCAGCTGCGTCTTTACGTAGACGAGTTGCTGCTGAACGATTACCTTTTTCAACTTTTGCTGCATCAGCCTTACAGCTTTCTAATACTTTTAATACTTCTTCAAGTTTTGAAACTACCATTTAACATCACCTTCTTTCTTTCTTGCCAAAGTTCTTCTCGCCCTTCAACAAATTTTATAAAACATTCATAACAACAATCAAATTTGTTCATATAAACATCATCTTTTAAACTAAAAGAATAACGTTTACAATCTTTCACAGGACAAACCCTGCTGGTTTTCGTAGTAAATAGTTTTTTCTTTATTAAAAACCCGTTTTCTTCTATTGTTTCTTGGGTTTCTGTTTTGTTTTTAACAATTTCAGCATACTCTTTTACTTGTTCTATATATTCTTTTTCTTTTTCTTCATTCCAATTTGCTTTTGGATTATGAATTGCATTATCTCCGTATTTTTCTTTTACGGCTTTTTCTATTGCTGCTATTTTATCCCAATCTGTCATGGATTTACCTGATTAATAACTAAAACTATACTTATGGAAACAGCTGCGGCTGTTGCGGCACCAGCAACGATTCCACCAGCAAACCAGTAAAGATTGTCACCACTATCGCTAATTCTATCGTATAGCTTCTCGTCTTGAACATCTCTAAGTTTACTTATCTCAGTAAACTTACTTTTTTCATAAGAGAGTTCATTATTTAATAAACCTTTTTCATATTCACATTTTGCTTTTAATCGCTCTAGTGCTGAGTCTTGGTTTATTTTGCAAATTTGTTCTGCGGCTTGTTTTTCTGCAATTACTTTTGCCGCTTGTTCCTTTGTGAGAAAGATACCTGCTTCTGGAGCTGGCTGACCTTTTTCTACCGCAACTTGGGCATATGAGGTACAAGAAAATAAGAAAAATATCGTTAAGCATAATGTTCTCATAGTTTAAACTCATCTTTCATTTTTTTCGCTAATTCATCTGTTGGTTTATCTTTTAATTCTTCCACTACTTTAATCTTTTTTGCATTTACTTTTGCTAATGCTGCTTCTCTTTCGGCTTGTAGTTCTTTTTCTCTATCAATATAAGTTTGTACAGTTTCTTTATCGCTTACTGCTTTTTTATCGCCTAATTTATCTATTGTTTTAACTTGTTTTTTGTAGTTTCCAATTATATCTTTAATAG
>RGVD01000165.1 GCA_010027395.1 Bacteroidota bacterium | reverse complement strand
CCAGCTTTATTAACAATATTAAATAATAAAACATCTGAATATCAATCTGCTATTGATTCTTTTACAGCATCATCAGAATTATATACTAGTGCTAAATCAATATATGATTCTTTGATTGTTCAAATAGAAAACTTAAATTCTCAATTATCTACAGAGAATTCTAATTTATCTGATTTAAGCCAACAACTTTCCAATGCTAGACAATCTTTGAATACTGTTCCTAAGCCACCAATTAATGCTCCTATTAATTTAACAGCAAATATGGATACAGAAACTGTTACTCTTAATTGGGAAGCTCCTAATCCTAGCGATGTGGTGGAAAGGTATGCAGTATCTTGGTCTACTAATAATGGAGGATGGGGAATTGCTTCAGAAACAACAACAATGACCGTTCCGCTTTCTGTAGTTTTAACAGATGGTCGTGGAAAAACTTATACATTTTCAATTAGATCCGATAATGACACTTTGCATATATATTCTCAAGAATCTAATTTAGTTGAACTATTTATTGCAAATTTAATGCCTGATACTACTACGGTTTCCGAAACTTTGACAGTATTACAAACATCCACAGAAACGAAAACATCAAATACAGAAACATCTACAGCAACCCCCCCAGTTGATAATACTCCTCAGCCAAAAAATGATCCTGCTCCCGCTCCCCAGGAGCCAGCCCTGCCTGTTCCTCCAGCGCCAAGACCTCCCATTGAAGTAAATCCACAGCCAGTTCCAACTCAACCAATAACTGATCCAGTTGTTGAAGATCCATCAGATATGACACCAACGGATCCTCCTATTGATCCAATGCCTGAAACTCCAGGACCCATTGTTGAACCTGACCCCAATTCAATTCCTGACATTCCTCTAACCCCAGAAGATCCTCAAGTCGATCAAGGTACAACTTCCCCTGACCCCTCTTTAGATCCAGATCCTTCTCTAATTGACGACACCATTGTTCCTGAGCAAATTCCAGAAACTCCTCAAAATGTTGTGGACCCACAACCTGAAATCCCAATTGATGAGCCACTTCCCGAAAATCTTCCATCAGATACTCCTAACGATTCTAATCCTATTATACCAACAGAAGGTATGACCGCATCTGATTGGAAGCCTGAGGTTGCTCCTGAAGAGTATTTAACTAAAGATGAAATAAAAGCTTATGATGCAATTGGGCTGGTTCCTAATAATCCAGATCAACTCCCTGATAGCATACCAAAACTTCCTGATCCCGTCAAGTATGCAGAATTATTACAACCTCACGTTCAAATTGACGTTCCTGGAGTAGAAAATGGAGGTATAACATTTTTTGGTACAAAAACAGCGCCACAAGTTATTGGAGAAGATGGTCAATTAACTCCACCTGCACCACCACCTGGTTCTGGGCTTCCTATTCCACCCGATGCCATTACAACTTCAGATACATTTATTGGTCAACCTGGAGGAACTTCATTCAACTCTCCAGATATTGCTGTTCCAGTCGTGCTTGTGCCTCTTGAGGGGGCTATTGCCAGTGTCCCTGGTGCAGAAGCGGTAAACAAAGCATTTGTCGATATGGCTAATATTGGAAACGATATGTCGCCTGTTGCTGGTCAAATTGGATCTATGATGAGGAGGTTGAAATGAAAAAATTAATTAAATTTATCCGTGATCTATTTTCAGATTTATCTGAACAAATTTGGACATTTGTTGGATTATTTGCAGCGTGGTTGGTTTTAACTGGATCTGCAAAAACAGTTGTGGGTGATGCGCTTCTCATAGCTTTATTTATGTGGATTGCAACATTCCGTTTAAGAAAACCAAAAGATAAGGAGGAAAAATAATGGCAAAGAAAATTACAGATATAAAAGAGCCACAAGAACTGGGTGGGGGAGCTGTTGCGTCGATTAACAACATCATCATGCGTATTGTTGCTGTATTTGCTGCTTCTGGCTTAGGCGTCATTGGAGCTGGCGCTGTCATGGGCATAGATACAATCACCGCAGTCCTTATGGCTGGTCTTTTGGGCGTAGCTACAGTTATTGAAAGGCTTGCTCGTGCATTTCTTGACGATGGAAAGCTTACAATTAATGAAATTAATTCAGCTTTTAGTACGGTCGACAAGAAAGCGCAAGGTTAATTAATTAGTTTAAAAGGAATTCCATATTCTTTAACTAAATTAAGGCAGGTGGTGGTTCTTTTGCAACCATTAGTAGTAAAAATTAATGCTAAGTCTGCCCCTCGTTCTATGATATTAATATCATTTAATTGGGGGGCAGATTTATTTCCCCTAACAATCTCTTCCTTAATTGAATAACCTTTTTGACGCAAGAAAACTTCAGTCTTTCCTATGTATTCAGTAATCATATTTTCTGCACCAGGAATTCCCGTATGCACAAAAACAAATTTTTTATCTTCTGGATGATCAAATACCCAGTCCTGAATCATAATACTTATCTGTCTAATTATTTCATTATAGTTAGACCAATTCTTACTACCAAATACCGCTATTCTCACAATTCCTCCTAGTAAAAGAAGAATGACGGTCAAAGACCGCCATTCTACTATTTTAATTTGTTTTTTTATTAAAGCCTTGCTGGTGCAAAAGCTCCGCCCCAAATAGACTTTTTCATTTCTGCTTTCTCGTCTGCTGGAGTTTCTTTAGCAGCTTCTTCTTTTGATTTTGGTTCATCTGCAACCTTTGACATGCAATCGCAAAGATCCATAGACTTACCGCAATCTGAACATGAAGCAGCCTTTTCTACGGGCATTGCTTGACCACATGAAGGACAATTTGCTGCCTTTTCAATATTTTCTTCTGTTGCCTCAGCCATCTCTTCAGATGTTGGAGCAATTGCAGAAGTAGCAGAGCTATCCATTGTAGCCTGATCTGGAACCACTGCTGGATTGTTTGGTGCATCCGAAACTGAAACATCGTTTGTTGGACGAGTCATTTGATCAATTACCTTTGTTACAGCAATATTTCCTTGTGGGTCTGGTTCTGTTGTGTTTGTCATAATATCACCGCCATCCCTAGCATAAAATTCAATATTTCTTTCGTCTCTAGGTTGGTCTATACTTGAAGAAGTGCCTATTGCTTTTTCAACAAAGTTTTTCATTTCTTCGTAAAAATTCATCCTATTCAATTACTTAGATCCTGCTTCTGTAGAAGTAATGTTTCCACCAGCATATTGTGGTGTGGTCATTGATACATCTTTGCCAGTAAACGGCGTTCCAGTAGCAACTGTACCAGGGTTATTTACACCCAAATCCTTTTGGGGAGCAGAAACTTGACCACCATCTGGACCCGCCTGTGAAACGATTGCAGGAGGATTTGCTGGTTGCTGTACTACACCCTTTGATTGTTGATTGTTGTCCATAATTCACCTACCTTAAAGTCTTAACTAATAATATTATACACTAAAAAGTTTAATTTTCATCAAACAGTTCATTAAAGCCCATATCAGTAAGTATTTCTTTTGCTTCATCAGAAAGCTTAAATTCAGCATTTAGCTCTTCATCATATGATACTTCAATCAAACCCTTTTTGTAAAGCTCTATAAGAGAGTTGTCAATATCTTGTGCAATTGCTTCAAAAAGTGGTGGGAATACTTCTTTTAGAACAGGCATATTAAAGCTATAGATAAACTCTCCGTCATCATCTATACCATCTACCTCAACAGCACCTGCTTCTCTAAGAAATTCCATTAACTCTTCATTGTCAAATGACTCTTCCATTAATTCATTGCTCCTTGAATATTTACAGCAGGCACATTCACTTTTACCATGATGTTAGTTACAGGTACTGATGTACTCTTGAGTAGATTATATTCTTGATCGTAGTTTAAGCCTTTAGCCTTTTGAATCATTAACCAATTTGCTCCAAAAACTGCAACGGATAAAGAAGTTCCATAATCATTTTCAAAAGTATTATTTATTTTTGCAACAGACATATTTCCTGGAGCTGCAAAATCAACTTCATCTAGATTGCTGTAGTTTGCATAAAGCCCAAGTCTACCCTTGTCATCTATCGAGGTGATGGCAATTGAATCTTTAATACAGGCAGGATTTCCAATGTATTTATAATTAAAATTATTTCCTGTTGGCAAGATTACTGGGATTCCAGCACTCTTTAAGCTTGTTATCAGATCAGATTGGGCTTTTACTGGAACACAAGCGGACCCAGTAAACAAAGATAATGGAGCAACTACTGCACCAATATTAAACTTTTCTTTATTATTAAATACCCAAGTCAAGGCATTGGTAAATAACGTTGGATTGCAACTCAAGTATCCGTTTTTACCTATCAAAGAAGCACATCTGATTTCAATTATCTTTACGTTTGGATCTGTTTGAGTGGCAGCCGATGCCACTGAGGTTCCATGAATCCATTCTTTATTTGCAAGCATATTTTGATTTACCGTCGCTGCCCCTAGACCTTCCATAAAGTTCTGATTATTGGGACATGAATTATATCCAGCAAAACAGACTTCGTAAAAAATATTTTTCTTAATTGCATTATGAGTCATATCTACTCCTGTATCAATAATTACAAGAGTTTTTGGAGTTGCAACAGCATTTGAAATTCCTGTTGATAAAACAAAAAGCGCAGCAATTGCGCTGATTTCCTTTGTTAGTAGTTGTTGTACCTCTGAAGGGATTTGAACCCCTGACCTTACGGGTAGAAACCGTTTGCTCTATCCTCTGAGCTACAGAGGCAAGTTATATAAATATACTTTATTGATAAGGTTTTGTCAATAACAGTTTATATTACTGTTGACTTTAATGTTGAGGTTAATTGCCAATGCCAAAATTCGTGTTGATTTAAACGATCTGCAAAGAAATTTAAAACAGATTGCTCTCTTGCTTCATCGGCAATGTCACATGCATCTTTAAGCCTAGAAATAATTTCTAGATTGGTTTTAATTAATTCTTGAAACATTTGATTAGAAGATAGATCAAGTGAATCATTTATTGTAAGAGAACTGTTTGCTTGAAGCTGGATCAATCCAAAAGGAGCCTTTGCTCCAAGCTTGCGAATATTTTCTGCATAAGTATCAATGGAATCGAATACATCTTCATAAATTTCTAAAAGAAAGGCGTGGTCTTGCTTAAACATCCTGCCTACTACATTCCAATGATATCCGTGGGATTGAGCATACATCTTCATGGCACTATCCATAGTATTATTATACCATCATTCATAAAAGGCTAAAATATATTTCTGAATCCGTAGCGCTATTTTCGTATAAATAATCAATTTGTTTTACATTTAATTGATTATATAGAGTTTGAGATTCGGTACTTGAAAATCCTACATTGTATATTGATCTTGGATTTTTATAATTGCCAATATTTAATCCATTAGTTATTTTTGCTTGTATGTCTGAACAATAATTATAGTCCATTTTTTTATGCTTTAATATTAAATTAATTCTTTTTAATCTTTTATCCAATTGCTCTTTTTTTATTTCAAAGTTAAAATTTGCTTCATTTACAGCTTTATTAACAATAAGAGATTTTGATTGAAAATTTTTTGTAAATTCGTTTTCTTTTACCCATTCAAGCAAAGATTTTACGTTATTTTTTTCATTAAAATCTGGAGCACCTTTTTCATTTTCTATAAAGTGACTGACTGTGCGTTTGGCTGGATCTCTAAACATTGTAAGAATGTAGGTATTATCATCAATAAAATTTGTATTCCAATTATCATGGTTGGGTTTTAATATATCATCCCCCATTGGGTAAATTTCAATATTATTTTTTTCTAGGTAGTTCCTAATGGGTTCTATAATATTTATATTTATAAATCTTCCACCAGTTTTTGGTATATGAAGAAAATAAAATTTATTATGCTTCTGATGTATCATATTT
>RGVD01000164.1 GCA_010027395.1 Bacteroidota bacterium | reverse complement strand
ACTATCATGGCGAAAATAAATAAAAAAACGATAGTGGACTTTGTTTTATGATAAACGCAAAGTAATATTATTATTTATGACAAGCATAGCATCCATTCACAGGCAGTTCGTAATCAAAATCGACAACAAGAATCGCAGAACAGATGATCAATTATTTTATCAAAAACCGATTTGTTCTAACCACATCATAAGTAGCAAAATATCCCAAAGCACCTCCCACAATATTGGTTGGTAGATTGGCTGGCGGCACTTGAAAAGGGCCCGGAGCTCCGGTCGTTTGGCTATTGTACGCATTAATAAACTCATACATGTTTTTGTCCACCGAACGGAAGATCATATAGCTGTAATCGGTTGGTTTCAAACGCAAAAAGGGCAACTCAAATTCATAAGAGCCATTGCGGGTTACACCATTATCAAATAAAATTTTTGCGTCAAACAACGAGTCATTTCCCTGTAAATCATTTTTTCCAAAACGGAAATAGGTGTATTTAATTGGCTCTCTGTCGTCATAAGCAAAGTATTTTAACGTATAGCCTTCTTTTAAAAATCCTTGTGCTGGCTTAAACACTTGTTGCACACTATCCACTCTGAACATGGGTGTTAAGGTACTGGTTGAAGTATAGGTTTTACCCTGCGCTACTATCTTTAGATTGTAGGTTGTGTTAGGAACAGCCACATAGGATGTCTTTGGTCTGTATATTCCATCAGCCACATGAAAAAAAGTATCTGAATTAACCACTACCAAAGCGTCTTTAACTTTTATATAGTCTGCGCTTGAATAGTAGTTCGCACTTTTGGTTAATCTCACAAATGAGCTATCCACTTCAGTGCTAACCTCTGCCTCAACCACTAATTTAGGGTCGCCATTTGGAATGTCAAGATCAATTTTCTCTTTGCAGGAAATAACTAAAAGAGCAAAAAAGATAATAGATATTAAATGAATATATGTGTTTTTCATAGATATAATTTAGTCTTAGAATTTGAAATTATAGGTTACAGCAGGCACAAATGTGAACAGATACCATTTATAAACTACTGGTACATTGTTGTCTGTTCCATAACTAAGAGTGTACGGGTTTTTCTGACCGTATGCATTGTATAATGAGAAGACCCAATAGCTATCATTTTTGTAAGTTTTACCTGCTATTTTCTTGCGATTTAATGTTAAAGAAAAATCCAAGCGGTGGTAATCAGGGAAACGAGCAGAGTTTCTGCTAGCGTATTGGATGCTTGGTGATTGTCTGCTTCCATCAAACGACTCTAATGTGTATCGTTGTGAAGCGATGGTAAATGCATCACCTGTAGCATAAATAAAATTAGCTCCTACGCTAACCCTATCATTAATGTCGTGGTTAAGTGTAACCGTCAAATAATTTCGTCTATCGTATCTAAATGGGTACCATTCATTATTGTTAACACCATCAGCCTGACGCTCAGATTTGGCAAGGGTGTAGCCAATCCAGCCAGTAGTTTTTCCAGTGCGTTTGCGAAGGAAAAACTCTAAGCCATAAGCACGTCCTTGTCCCACAACCAATTCTCTTTCTATGGCATCATTAAAGTCTATTTTTGCATCATCTCTGAGTTGCAAAGTATTGCTCATCCATTTGTAATAGGCTTCAACAGAGAATTCAATCACATTGTCTTTAAAATTTCGGAAATATCCTATGGCAATTTGATCACTCATTTGAGGTTTCACCATCTTATCAGAAGGTATCCAAAACTCCTGTCCTGTAGCTGCAGATATGTTTTGAATCAAATGCATATACTGATACATGCGGTTATATGAAGCCTTAACACTGCTCGTAGAATTAAGTAAATAAGTCATGTTTAACCTTGGCTCCAAACCATAATACGTATTGTTGAAACCGTTATAGACGGTGTAAGGATTTTTAGGGTCAATTGTCCCTTGCTTTAATATTCCATTATCTGGTACTACTGGTATTGATAAATAATTATAGTTTCTGCCCTCTATGTTAGAAAATACACTTAATCTAATGCCATATTCTGCTGTAAATCTTGGGCCAATTTTTTGGCTATTACTTGCATAATAATCTTGCTGAAATGCTTTTTTATTATTTAAAGAAGAGTCGGTAATAATTGACTCTGAAGTGATTTTGGTTCGTTTGCCAGGTTCAAAAATAAAATAGGTTTGTTTGGTTCCAAACTTCACTGTGTTTTTGGGTGAAATAAAATAGTTACCATCTATTTTTAGGTTTAAATCATTGATGTAATTGGTTCTGGTAAAGTTTAAGTTCTTAGCAATATTCAAATCAAAATTATAATCATAGCGACTGAATGCGGCTGTGGTATTCAAAAACAATTTGCTACTAAAAATATGATTCCAACGAACGGTGGTGGTATAGTTACCCCATCCAAATCCAAACAAATTTCCAAAACCTAATTTATCTCTACCCATATATGCCGAAACAAATACCTTGTCTTTATCGCTAATGGTGTGATTGAATTTTATATTTAAATCACCAAACCAAGCGCTTGTTCCATCCAGTTGACTTGACAATGGGAAGAAGAGATCAAAATAACTTCTGCGACCTGATATTAGGAAAGAGGTTCTATCTTTTTTTATTGGTCCTTCTATGGTTAATCTTGATGATAGCAAACCAATACCTCCAGTTGCTTGGAATTTTTTAGAATTTCCATCCCGCATACGTACATCCAATACAGAGGCTAAGCGACCTCCAAATTGCGCTGGGATGCCACCTTTATATAAATCAAAATCTTTTATTGCATCACCATTGAATGTGCTAAAAAATCCAAATACGTGACTCGGATTATAAACCACCGCTTCATCCAATTGAACCAGATTATGGTCAATATTTCCACCGCGCACTACCAAGTTAGAACTACCATCCCCAGCAGCTTGCACACCCGGAAGAAGCTGCACAGCCTTGATAATATCAACTTCACCAAGTAACAAAGGAATTTTTTTTACCTCTTTCATCTCTACCCTCACCACACTCATTTTGTTTTGTTCAACGTTGCCAGCATTTAGTTTCTCGCCTGAAATAACAACTTCTTTAAGTTGTTTTTTGTCTTCACTAAGTTCTATGTTTAGTCTTGTGTTTTGAGACAATTCAACTTTTTTCACAATGGTTTTATAACCCAGATACGTGTATTCAACCTCATAGTTTCCTGAGGGAACACTTAATGAATAAAAACCATATGCATTGGTAACAGTTCCAACTTTTAACGAAGGAATAGATACGCTCGCACCAATTAATTCTTCACCATTCTTGGCATCTTTAATTTCGCCACTGATGGCAAATTTTTTAACATTCTGTGCCTGGGATGATGTTTGGCCTAATAAAATTGAAGTAATAATTAAAACAAATATTTTGTATTTCATAAAATGGTTTGCAAAAGTATGTTACTTATGTTAAAGTAATAATACTTTTTAGACAAAATTTGTTTTGATAATGGCGGTCGATAAAAACAAACAGGTTATACTATTTGTCTTTCCAGTTTTGATCGAAGGTATAATAACGCTCCCAACAGCGTCTGCACCATAGGTGCTGTATTTTTAAAAACGGATATAGGTATTTAATTAAATCATTGCGCTTTATACGCTCAAAATCTTTACCGCCACAATTCATACACGTTTTAACGGGTCTTACTTTAATAGTAACCAAAGCGATTAAATAAAGGATGTATGCGATTCCAAGACCGATAAAAAAATATGATATATTGGAGAGCATGGCCATATTATCTTAGTCGCAAAAGCGAATTGAATCGTTGCAGAGGTAATAATTTTTTATTAAAAAATTATTTGAATAGAGAAATTATTCTTCTCTATTGCTTTCTTTGTTACAAAACTAAGTAACGTGAGATTTAGCGAAATAGTTGGTAACAAAGACCTTAAGAAAAAACTTGCCCAAACAGCCAATAGTGGCAGGATAAGCAATACGCAGCTTTTTTTAGGTGCAGAGGGTTCGGGTAATTTGGCCTTGGCTATAGCCTATGCACAATATATCAATTGTATACATCCAACGGAAGAAGACAGTTGCGGTGCTTGCCCCTCTTGCGTTAAATACCAAAAGTATATTCATCCAGATTTACATTTTACTTTTCCTACCGTAACCCCCATTAAAACAAGCACCGAGATAATTGAAGATTGGCGAGAAGCACTTATTGATAATGTTTATCAAAACGATTACGATTGGTTAAGTACCATTGATAAAGATAGCAAAAAGCAGGGAAATATTACTGCCGAGGAGTGCAGAGATATTTTTAAAAAACTTGCCCTAAAAGCATTTGAAGCCAAGTATAAAGTATTAATTATTTGGATGCCCGAATACCTCAAAACAGAAGGCAATATATTGCTAAAGCTTCTTGAGGAACCACCTTTGGGTACGCTGATTTTGCTTGTTGCCAATGATTCAGAGAAAATTTTAGGAACCATACTTTCTAGGTCTCAATTGGTAAAAGTGCCCAAAATAAAGGATGAAGAGGTGGTTGAAGCATTGGTAAACCAACATCAAATAGATCCTAAAAATGCTGAAGCCATCGCGCGTATATCGGATGGTAATTATAATTTGGCTTTACAACTTATTGATGTAAAGCATGAAAGTTATAGCAAAACCTTTATGGATTGGCTTAGGGAGTGTTATAACGCCCACAAGGATTTTAAGAAAATACAAGACAGAAGCGAAGATTTTGCAGGTATGGGTAAAGAAACCCTAAAGAGTTTTTTAGGCTATAGTTTGCAAATGATTAGGGCTACATTCATATACAAATATGGGGATAGAAGCACACTAAGGGTAAGTGATGAAGAGTTTGCTTTTTTTGACAAATTCAGCAAACTGATGAATGCCAATAACATTGAAAACATTTCGAAGGCCATAAGCGATGCAATTTTTCATGTAGAGCGCAATGCCAATGTAAAAATCATGGTTTTAAACCTTTCTTTGTATATTGGCACCCAATTGAAAAGTGCTTAGGCGTTTTTCAGGCAACAATTCTTATTGAATTGAATTCAATTTTTTAACACGAATTTTTTAAAAAGATATATTTAAACATGGCATGTGGAAGTGGCGGATGCAGCAGCGGTGGATGTAGCACTGGTGGATGCAATAAATTGAATACTTACGACTGGTTAGGCAATATTGATTTACCTGATCATATAAAACCTTTTGATATTGTTGAGGTACGTTTTAAAGGAACAAGAAAAGAATACTATCGCAATATCTATAACCACGACATCACCAACAAGGACTTTGTGGTGGTGGAAATGGAAAATGGTTTTGATATTGGCCAAGTAACCTTAAAAGGCGAATTGGTTAGACTTCAACTAAAGAAGGCTGGATTTACTGATAGAACAGAACATCGCAAGATTATTCGCAGGGCAAATGATGTAGATATGATTAAGTACAAAGAGTGTAAAGAACTTGAAGTACCTACTATGTTTAATGCCCGTACCATAGCGCTTGAACTTGGACTTAAAATGAAGTTGAGTGATGTGGAATACCAAGCAGATAGACGCAAAGCAACCTTCTATTATACGGCTGAAGAACGCGTGGATTTTAGAGAGCTCATCAAAAGGCTAGCTGAGCAGTTTAAGGTGCGTATTGAGATGAAACAAATTGGCTACCGTGAAGAGGCTGGAAGGCTTGGTGCCATTGGTAGTTGCGGCCGCGAACTTTGTTGCAGTACTTGGCTTACTGACTTTAAGGTGGTTCAAACCAATGCTGCTCGTTACCAAAATTTATCTATCAACCAATTGAAACTATCTGGACAGTGTGGTAGACTTAAATGTTGTTTAAATTTTGAGTTAGATGCCTACCAAGAGGCATTAAAGGAGTTTCCTGCTGAAGATAAATTGGTCCTTCATTTTGAAGAAAAAGTACCTTATAAGGCAATAAAAACAGATATTTTAAAACGTATGATGTGGTTTGCA
>RGVD01000163.1 GCA_010027395.1 Bacteroidota bacterium | reverse complement strand
AATCCTTCCTCTTCGCCTCTAAAAACAGCTAGTAGGCGGTGAGATGGGCAGCGATTTAATGGTTCATCAAAGCTGAAATAGTCTTGGTACTTATTGCCTTCAACTTCTTTTCCTTTGCTAACTTTGGTATAAATTACTGCATGTTTTTCGAATTGCAAACGTAGCATGCTTCTAACTTTGCTATCTTCATTAATCATTTCAGCTATGATATCTCTTGCACCTTGCAAGGCCATTTCTTCTGATGCCACTTTATCGTTGATAAATTTACTAGCTTCGAATTTTACATCTTGTGGTAATTCTTTTAACAGCCATAAGGCGAGAGGCTCAAGACCATTTTCTCTCGCAGTGCTAGCCTTGGTTTTACGCCTGGGTTTGTAGGGCAAATAGATATCCTCAAGGGCATTTGAATCCCAGCAATCAGTTATTTGTTGCTCTAATGCGGGAGTTAGCTTTCCTTGTTCTTTTATCGTATCGAGTATGCCTAGCTTTCTTTTTTCGAGTTCACGAAATTTGCTTGTTGTATTCTTTATGTTTTCAATCTCCACTTCATCAAGGCCCATGGTTGCCTCCTTTCGGTATCGCGAAATAAAAGGAACTGTGGCGCCCTCATCAATGAGTTTTATGGTGGCTGAAACTTGCTTTAGGCTAATGCCTAGGTGGTTAGAAATTATTGAATAAAGGCTTTTGTCTTGCATATAACAAGGCAATAATAAAGAAACTTTGGTTAGTGCTAAAGGCTATTTATTCATATTTGGCGTAGGTATATTTATAATCTCGTGTTTTCTTACCTCGCTTGTTGATGGTGTAATTTTCGCTGAGTAGATTATCAGCACCATAAGTAAAATGGGCTGATGAAAATCTTTTGCGTATACCATAAAGATCTTCTTGTACTAATTTTTTATTTTCATAGTAATAGTCATATTTAAATTTTAATTTATCATTCAAGTAATAAACTTCATAGGAAGTAATCATACTATCCTTATTAAATTTCTGAATATTTCTGTGTATTCCTTTTTTGCCCTCGGTGGTCTCAAAAATATAGTAAAATGAGCCGTCATCGTTTTTGTTTTTAATAGTGCAAACTTTACTTTCTTCTTTGTTTAATTGGGCTTTTTCTCCAACAGGACTGCAAGCATAGACATATTTGTGTTTTAAATCACCATTTTTATAAACACGCTCTTCCTTTGTTGTTTTATCATCGTAATATTCAAATTCGGTTACTGAATTCCATTTTCTATGTTTTGTGTAAGTATTTTCTATTCTCTTAACTAGACCATTTTCTGCCCATTCATATTTGCATAGGTGAAACAATTTCCCATCTCTTAATTCTAATTCTTCATTACATTTATTATTGTTATTGTAACTAAACAATTCAGTAGTGGTAGTATCTTTTCCCTTTCTAGTTTGAAAAATTGCTAACAATAAAGTGTCATTTTGATAATTGAAAAATGTTGAAGAGCCTTTGTTTTTCATGTCTTTTGAATCGATTTCATATATTCGAGATGAGAGGTTGTACTTGTAATTAATTATGAAGCTTGGTTTCTCTTTTCTGAAGTAAGTTTGTGTAACTTCTTTCACTCTTACATCATTAAATTTCCTGTATTTATTGATACTTTCAGGCTTTGATAAATAGCGTCTACTACCATTATTTTGATAGGTGGTATACGAATAGTTTATCTGTGCATGAAGGCCAAAAGCCATCATGGAAATCAATAGGGCAAGGCAAATATTTCTTTTCATAGGTTTAATAAAATCGACTTAACGAATTTAGTTTTCTAAATATTGTTTCAAAGTTTCTGACTCATTTGCTTCTAAAATTGAACAAGAATTAGGTAAATCGGAAATAATGGCGCTAATTATTTTAAATAATGATATGAAAATCGTTAAAAGTAGACATATTGTCTTTAAATTATGCATCGGAACACAACTTGATAGATTAGGGTATCAACAAAAACAAACAATAAAAATAATAATTATGACCTTAGTAAGATTAAAACCAGGACGTGAATTTTTGAGAGACTCAATGATTCCACAAAACATGATGAGAGCCATAGACGATATGTTTAACGAATCGCTTGGCAAATTTGAACGCTCAGTGCACTTTTCGCCCCGCACAGATGTGGTTGAAAAAGACGACCGTTTCGAACTACACATCAACCTTCCAGGAACCAAGAAAGAAGATGTGAAAATTGAAGTAGATGCTGATGTATTAACCATCAGCGGTGAACGTAAATTTGTGAAAGAAGCTGACGATAAATACCATACGGTAGAAAGTTTTTATGGTAGTTTCAGCCGCAGTTTTACCTTGCCTGAAAATGCAGACAAAGAGAAAATTGAAGCTTCGATGAACGATGGTATCTTAAAAGTAGATATTTTTAAGAGCGAAGTAAAACAAACTAAAACTTCTGTCGTTATTAAATAAGAGTGTAGTTTTCATAGTGTCAGTCAAAGCCGGATATCCTAGTGATTCCGGCTTTGCTGTTTATTAAAATGTCTCAAGCGCTTTGTTGACTGCCGCTTCTATCTCATTCTCCATATTTCGGTAATCAGATTTAATGAAGCCTAATCCTGTAATTTTCTCATACAACTCAACATACCTGTTTGTGATGGATTCAATAAATTCTTCAGGGAATACAGGTGCAGATTGACCTTCTAAGCCTTGGAAATTATTTTCAATCAACCATTGTCTTACAAATTCTTTTGACAATTGTCTTTGCTGTTGGTCTTTGCCCTGAATTTCAGCATAGGTATCTGCATAGAAATACCTAGATGAATCAGGGGTGTGGATTTCATCCATCAACATAATAACATTGTCTTTCTTGCCA
Organism: Bacteroidota bacterium; assembly: GCA_010027395.1. Classification (GTDB taxonomy): domain Bacteria; phylum Bacteroidota; class Bacteroidia; order UKL13-3; family UKL13-3; genus RGVD01. The sequence continues at coordinate 3,148 of RGVD01000163.1, read as the reverse complement.
AATTCATATTTGGTATCCACCAATATCAAGCCTTGTTTTTGGGCATATTCAGTTCCGAAAGCAAATAGTTTTCGGGTATAGTCTTCCATGGCTAAATAATCTGCCTCAGGAACCAAGTTTTCATTAAGTATTTCTTCTCTTGAAACATCTTCATCATGCCCTTCACTTGCTTTGATGGTAGGTGTAATAACAGGCTCAGGAAATTTATCATTTTCCTTCATGCCATCTGGCATAGCCACACCACAAATAACTCTTTTGCCGCTTTTATACTCGCGCCACGCATGGCCACTCAAATAGCCTCGAATCACCATTTCAATGGCCACAGGCTCGCACATGTGACCAATGGAAACGTTAGGGTGAGGACTACTAATAAGCCAATTTGGTACAATGTGTTTACTTAGGTTTAAAAAATGTAAGGCGGTCTGGTTTAGCACTTGACCTTTATAAGGTATAGGCTTTGGCATCACTACATCAAATGCCGAAATTCTATCAGAAGCCACCATCACCAATAGCTTATTATCAATATTATACACATCGCGCACCTTGCCACGATAGAATTTTTTTTGCTTTTGAAAGAAGTAATTGGTTGATATTAAAGCGTTCATAATTTCCTAAATTGATTTGCAATACTAACTAAAAGGATAGAAAGTCATTGAACAAAGTATCTACAAAGCCAATAAAAAAGCTAAGGTATCGATTCTATCCGCATAATCATTCCATTCGGGTCTTTGCGCTTTACCTAATGGTACTGAATGATTCAAATTTAACTTACTTACTACACACTGAATCTCTTTCTCTTGCTCGTCTAATCTTGCTTTCAGCAAATCAATTTCCTCATAATATTCAAAATATAATGAAGCCAATGGTGAATGTAGGCCCTCGTCTTCCTTCAACAAAATAAAGTTATTGTCATAAAACTTATCTTGGTTCATTAACCAAATGGCTTTGTGGTAATTATAGTTGTTTACGTACTTATTATGGTTGATAAAATCAGCATATCCCATAAAGTTTTCGAACAATATATCTAAAGCCATGCCTTTAGGTAAATATACTTTTGAAACGTTTCTGCACCCCAATCCAAAATGCATGAAAATATCATCCGCCAATAATTTTATGTCATCAGGCGTTTCATCACCATTCAAAACAGCCACACTTGTTCTGTTTTGTCTGAGTATTTGTGGGTAGTTTCTAAAGTAATACTCGAAGTATCGATTGCTATTGTTGCTACCTGTAGCTATCACCGCATCAAAATGCAATTTATTAATTTGGTCGTCTGCAACTTTTATTCTTTCTTCAAATTCAGGGTTGAATTTTATCAGCTCTTGAATAATCCACATGGGTAATACCTTGTCATCACTGCTTAGCTTTACCAAAGCATTATTACCACTCACCCAAAGGAATATTGCCCGCCATTATGATGGCAATGGTTTTTGGCTTTGATTGCTCTTTAATAGGGTATAATTGAAGCCATTCATCTAACTTTTCTTTTGTAAGTAGAAGGCTCCATGCTTCAAAAATTTTACGTTGGCTTTCCTCAGTAAACCAATTGTTGTATAAGTAAGCATCTACAATTTTGCTGCTGCTTTTTTCGTAAGCTTGTTTAAAAATGAGGCCTGCATGCAGCAATCCCTCTATTGTTTGTTGATAAGTCATGTAATTTAGAATAATTCTATTTTTTGCTTTGAGCGAACAAAGCTAAACTTGCATCTGTTAATAAACCAAAAGAAATTTAATAATTATGGCTATAATGATTACTGACGAATGCATCAACTGTGGTGCATGCGAACCTGAATGTCCTAACAATGCAATATACGAAGCTGGTGCAGAGTGGGCATGGGCAGATGGAAACAACTTAAGCGGTACTATCTCTCTTAATGGCGAAACAGTCGAGGTAAGCAAGCGTTTTGCTCCAGTATCTGATGATACTTATTTCATCGTTACAAACAAATGTACTGAATGTGTGGGATTTCATGAGGAGCCCCAATGTGCGGCAGTTTGCCCAGTTGATTGCTGTGTTCCTGATCCTGATCACGAAGAAAGCAAAGAACTTTTGTTAGAGAAGAAACAAAGAATGCACATTTAATTATATCAAAGAAAAATACTTAAACCCCTGCTGGTCATCCAATAGGGGTTTTTTAATGCGCTTCTCAAAATATAAATTACTCTTTACTTCCTTTTTCACCTACAAACTGATCGTGGGGATATTTGAATAATACATTGAAAGTAGTCATGCTGCCATATATTTTGGTAATGTATTGCTGCATATTGATTTTATCTTCATCTGTCAATACATCATGAGCATTGATTCGTTGTTCCAAGACTCTTAGCCTATCACGTAGCATTACTATTTTTCTAAAAAAGCTGTCAATGGGAATTTCCTTTGATTGCGTATTATTATCACCCGGGTATAAAACCATTTTACCACCCATCCACTTTTGTCCTAAAGTCACATTTTCTTGGATATCAGACCATCTGCGAAGAATACCCACCAAAGTTTTTTCTAGTTCAGCATTGCTTATAAGGTCTTCGGGAGCTTCAACTGCTTCAATAATTTCAAGCGAATGTTGTGTTCTCGAAATTTCTTTGGCACCTTCAGTAATGAAAGTGATATAATATGTATTTGGTTTGACATTGATAATCACCCCGTCACCAAAATCGTGGTGGCGAACACGGCTCCCTATCCCTAAATTTTCCATGCTTTTCGTTATTTATTTTTGTTAGCAAAATAGTATAAATTACATTTTATTTGCCCAAAAACTCTTAAAATGATCATATCAGATAAAAGAATCTTAGAAGAAATTGAATTGGGTAATATTTTGATAGAGCCATTCAGACGCGAGTGTTTGGGAACTAATTCTTATGATGTGCATCTAGGAAGACATTTAGCCACCTATAAAGACAGGGTTTTGGATGCCAAAGAGCATAATAAAATTGATACTTTTGAAATACCACCTGAGGGTTTTGTATTGCAGCCAAACACCCTTTATCTTGGTGTTACCGCTGAATATACCGAAACACATAAGCATGTTCCATTTCTTGAAGGTAAATCTAGTACGGGTCGTTTAGGTATAAATATTCATGCAACTGCTGGAAAAGGTGATGTGGGTTTTTGCAATACTTGGACCTTAGAGATTAGCTGTACGCAACC
>RGVD01000162.1 GCA_010027395.1 Bacteroidota bacterium | reverse complement strand
CCTCGCAGTGGGCTCTTTAAATCGTGAGAGGTGATATAGGCAAATTGATCTAATTCTTTATTTTTCTTTTCTAAACTAAGTGTATATTTTTCTAGGGATTTCTTAGATTCAATTTCTTTTAGCATTGAACTTTTCAAATTGTTTCGCATTTCAATCAATGCCTTGCCCAATTTATCATTTTTACCTTGAAGCTTGAGGTCAATATCATAATTACCTTTTCCAATGGCATTGGCAATATCCGCTTTTGCCTTAAGCCCTTTAATCAAAGTAACAGTAGATTGCTGAATAACACCAATTTCATCCTTGCGTTTTATTTGCATTTCATAATTAATGATTTGCCCTCGACCGACAGCATCTAAAACTTCACTCAGTTCACTCACAGGTTTAATAACAGTGCTATTCGTTATCATCAGTGAAATAATACTTACTACAACCAAACCTATAAGCATGATTACTAACAAAGACGACAAAGTGCTATAACTCGCATATTTCTTCTGACTGAGTTTTCTTGAAGATGCTATTACCATCAATTCAACTTCTTCGATATCAATATCTAACTTTTTAAGTTCGCTTTCTATCTCTTTATATAGTTTGTTCGCAGCACCAAACTTAACAGGGTCTCTATAATCCGAATCGTTTTGAAGGATTGATATTACTTTCCTTTTCTACTATTTTTAAAAAATCTCCATCCACCTTAACAAGCCTTCTTCTTGGTTGTTCAAGATCAGGTTGCTGTAATAATTCAATTAAAAAGATTTTTCTCTTTCGATACTGCTTATCTAAAATTTTCTGTAGTTTCAGTTTTTTGTCTTTAGACGGATTGTAAACCCAATCATAGGTATATCTGCCCGTTTCAGACATAATATATTCTATATCTTTAGTAGCAGTAATGGCAGGTTCAAAATTGTTTGACAATTTAAAATCAATTTGCTTGGCATATTGAAGCAACAATATAGCAGAAATACTGGTTATAAGTGCTGTAAAAATAATGGCAAAAAAACTAAGCGCAGTTCTTGTGCTTATTTTTAAGTTAACGAGCCATTTTTTTACAAAGTTGAACATATTTTTGTGGGCACTAATTTAGGGACATATTTAGCTCTGTCTATTTGACTAAGCATCAAACCTTAATCCTTTTATTTAATTTATTGATTTATAGCTTATTATTTAATTTTAATTTTGGGCAAAATTCCCATTTACGAACAACAAAAGCATCAATGTCTAATTCTGATACACCAAAAACTAAAAAAACTACATGTAATTATGTCATATTTAGAAATTAGCACCATCTTTGTTTACTTGCACCCGATAACTCTTAAAAAATGAAATTCATATTTTACCTAGCATTATTTTATTTTGTATTCAAGTTTTTGTTTGGAAATTTATTAAAAATAAAAGCCAACCACTATGGCCAAAACAAAGACCAACAAACAAATTTCGAAAACGATGCTGAGCCGAAAATTAAACCAAGCAATAACAACAAGTCGGTTAACGAAGATAAAAACATTGGTGAATATGTGGATTATGAGGAAATAAAATAATAAAATGGAAAAAGCCATTCGTTCGATACTATTAAAAGTTTTAGGTTACCAATCTTATTTGTCTTGGATAAGCGATATTTATATACGCTTGATCAAAGGTGGAATAATGAGAAACAAATACCCTGAGTTATTTTACCTACAAAGTCTAATAAAACCAGGTTATACCTGTGTGGATATTGGCGCTAATGTTGGTTACTACTCTGTATTTCTATCAAAATATGCAGGTGAATCTGGCAGGGTATATTCCATTGAACCAGTGCCTTTGTTTGCTAATATATTTCTTAGAAATACCCATAAACATGCCTTAAACAATATCACCCTATATCAAACTGCCCTTGGTGCTGAGAACAAGAAGATAACCATGGGAACACCAACTATTAATGGGGTTTTCAGACATGGATTAACTAAGGTGCTTTCTGAAAACAATAATGAAGACGGCAATATGCAAACCTATGAAACAGACTTGCGTATACCCGATGAGTTATTCGCACCAATTGAAAAAATTGATTTCATTAAATGCGATGTAGAGGGTTACGAAATATATCTATTCCCACACTTCATAAATACCCTTAAAAAGCATTTCCCTATTATTCAAATTGAAATTTCGGGAGAGGAAAACAGACAAATAATGTTTGACATATTGATGCCCCTGGGCTATCAGATATTCAAACTTCTAAACGAAAATTTGGTTCAAATATCTGATGCAGAAGCCATGGTATATGAAGGTGGCGACTTCTATTTTAAGAAATAACTTATATCATCAAACAAAAATGCGTTGTTAATTCGTTCAAAAGCCTTTAATTCGTAATCAATAAAACTAAAAACATTGAACAGCTTTTGGGATTTATTTAAACCACAGGAACTTATAGAATTTGGCGGATTGGCTTTAATTCTCATCATTATCTTTTTGGAGAATGGGGTATTCTTTGGATTTTTTTTACCGGGAGATTCATTGCTATTTACTGCTGGCCTTTTAGCATATCCATCAGCCAATCAGGTTTTGCATGTTGAAATTGAGAACTTAATTTTAGGTATTGGCCTTGCTGCCATATTCGGATATTACTTTGGATTTTGGTTCGGACATCGAACAGGCGAAGCTATCTATAAAAAGAAAGATACCTTTTTCTTTAAGCGAAAATACATTGAAACAGCGGAGATATTTTACAAAAAATACGGAGGCTTTGCTCTGATAATGGGCAGATTCTTGCCCATTGTGCGCACCTTCGCACCAATCCTTGCGGGAGTGGTAAAAGTCCGCCCTCAGATTTTCTTTTTTTACAATGTTGTGGGCGCATTCCTTTGGCCAATTGTAATTGTTACAGCAGGCTATTTTGTTGGTCAGTTTGTGCCCAATGCATTAGATTATCTAAATTGGATTGTGATTGCATTTATTGCTGTAACCACCATCCCAATTGCGAATACTTGGCGCAAAGAGCAAATAAGAAAAAAAGCTGAACAACTTGAAAGTAAATAATGTATGGGTGAAGGCATATTATACATCGTTCCAACGCCCATTGGCAACCTTGAAGACATTACAATAAGGGCACTTCGAATACTTAAAGAAGTAGATTTAGTTTTGGCTGAAGACACTCGTCAAACAGTGAAACTATTTCAGCATTTTCAAATTCAAAAACCACTTCAATCGTATCACCAACATAATGAACACAAAGTATTTCATAACCTAGTTTCAGAGTTAAAAAGTGGTAAACAAATTGCTCTTGTCAGCGATGCGGGAACCCCTGGCATTAGCGACCCTGGATTTTTAATTATTCGCGAGTGTGTGAAAGAAGGCATTACAGTTGACTGCTTGCCTGGTGCAACTGCCTTTGTGCCCGCTTTGGTAAAAAGTGGTTTGCCATGTGATAGCTTCTGCTTTGAAGGTTTTTTGCCTGAAAAAAAAGGCAGACAAACCATGCTAAAAAAATTAGCGGAAGAAGAAAGGACAGTAGTATTTTATGAATCACCACATCGCATATTAAAAACTATTGCCCAACTAATAGAGTTTTTTGGTGCTGATAGGCTTTGAAGAAACTGTTAATGGCAGCCTTCAACAAATACTAGAACATTTCACCAACGGAACTATTAAAGGAGAATTCGTCATTGTTATCGCAGGTAAAAAATAAGCATTTAAGATACATCCTATTAAGCAGCATTTCAGCCATATTTATGGCTTTGGCTTGGCAACCTTTTAAGGCCTTGCCATTTATATTTATTGGCTTAATACCATTGTTTTATTTGGAGACAGAGATTCGTAAAAACCACCCTCAATCATCAAGGCTACTTTTTTTTGCTTATACTTTTTTATCACTGTTTTTATTTAATTGTATTACGGTCTATTGGATTTGGAATGCCTCTCCCGAGGGTGCTATAGCCGCTTTCTTCATCAATACGCTCATGATGACATTGCCTTTGTTCTTGTTCCACATTATTCAAACACGAGAAGGAAACACCAATAAAATGTGGACGTTCATATTTCTATGGCTATCTTATGAATGGCTGCATACCAACTGGCAACTTTCTTTCCCTTGGTTAAGCTTCGGCAATGTATTTTCATACACTCCTGTTTTGGTGCAATGGTATGAATATACCGGTGTGGCTGGTGGCTCTCTCTGGGTAGTATTGGTTAACTATAAACTTTATAAACTTATCAATACTTGGAAAGAACGAATTCCTAATGACAATTATGGCAAAGTATTTAACATCGCTTTCTTTTACCTATTTACTCCTATCTTTTTGTCCTTATATATTGCAAACAATAGGCATGAAAGAGAAGCAAGCACTAAAGGACAAAAGGCAGACATAGTTGTGGTGCAACCAAATATAGATCCTTATAAAGATAAGTTTAAAGGGATGACACCCGAGGCACAAACAGATAAAATTCTAGCCCTTGCAGAAACAAAAATGGATAGCTTGACACAATTTGTGATAATGCCAGAAACAGCTTTGCTTGGCGGCCTCGAAGAGGGCAATTTACAAAATGCTGCGGTATATCAAAAGGTGTTAGGCTTTTTAGAAAAACATCCAAACATTGGCTTACTTTCTGGAGCTGATACCTATCGTTTCTACCAAAGTAACAACAAACCTACCATTACTGCCAGAAAATATAGTGATGGGCTGTTTTATGATGTATACAATACAGCCATGTATTTAAGTAAATTTGATTCATTGCAGATTTACCACAAATCTAAATTGGTTCCGGGAGTTGAACGCATGCCTTACCCTGAAATATTCGGTTTTTTAGAAAAGGTTTCCATCAATTTAGGTGGTACAAATGGCAGTCTTGCCAGCGACAAAGAAACCAAGGTTTTTTATTCATATAAAAAAACAAAACTTGCCCCTGTAATATGCTTCGAATCAGTGTTTCCTGATTATGTAGCCGGATATGTAAAAAAAGGTGCTGATATCATTTGCATCATCACCAATGATGGTTGGTGGGGTAATACTCCCGGCTATCGTCAACATTTCGACTTTGCTCGATTACGTGCCATAGAAAACCGCAGGTGGGTAGCACGAAGCGCAAATACAGGAATCTCAGGTTTTATAGATGAGGAAGGCAATATTGTAAACCAATCTGAATGGTGGAAGGAGGCTGTTCTCAGGGCCAAAGTACCTTTACATAAAGAAGAAACGTTCTTTACCCAAAACGGGGACTTAATTGGATTTTGGGCTATGGTTTTAGGGGTATTTGAGATATTTAAACTTTTCAAGAGAAAACGTTAAATACCTATTCATTAAATCGTTATTTAGTTAGTTATTTATTCGGTTAATTATTATATAGCTTTTGGTTTAATCGGTTATTTGCAAAAAGCAACTCAAACATAATTAGGGCAGGAAGATTATCAATATCCTTCTACTTATTAAATTCGTTCATGGTATTGGCAAGACCTCTAAGGGCGAAGCTCTCAATAGATTTAACCGATTTGTCTATCAATTCAGGTAAGAATTTTTGCTCTTCGTTATTAAATTTCCCTAATACATAATCTACTTGGCGACCTTTGGGATAATTGTTTCCAATACCAAATCGCAAGCGAGGATAATTTTGGGTTTGAAGTAACTCGTTTATATTCTTCAGTCCATTGTGTCCAGCATCACTGCCATTACCACGAATACGTAGTTTCCCAAAATCAATAGCAAGATCATCCACTAAGACAAAAATACTATCTACTTTGATCTCTAATTCATTCATCCAATATCGAACTGCTTTTCCACTTAAATTCATGTAGGTATTGGGTTTGATAATATGCAATTGTCGTCCCTTTATGCTTAAATGGGCATAATCAGCATGGCGCTGCGTTTCAAAGCTAGCATTATGATTTTTGGCCAACTCGTCAGCAATATCAAAACCTATATTGTGTCGTGTGTTGGCATATTCATCGCCAATGTTTCCAAGACCAATTATCAAATATTTCATACGCTACAATTTTAAGACAAATGCTTGTGAAATTTTATTCAAAAAAAAACCTTGAAGCAATTGCTTCAA
>RGVD01000161.1 GCA_010027395.1 Bacteroidota bacterium | reverse complement strand
TCCTTCAGAACGATGGCATTTACGCGGGCTTGGTCCAATAAAATGGAGCGTATTTTTATTTTATCACCACTGATGACACTCATAATATCGAGGGTGGCAGATATTTCTTTGGATGCAAAAAGGGTATCACCTTCAAACTCATTGATACCAAACACGGTTATGTCTTTTATTTGAAGCGTAAAGTTAGGGAAAGACTTGATGATGCTTAAACCAATATCATCACTAAAATTTACTTTGGCATTGATATTATTATTGGCTTGTTCTTTGGCTATTTGCAATATTTTACCTTTAAAAGCAAAAGGCAGAACAATGGCCGCAATCAGAATGAATAAAAATAAGAATAAAAACCACTTTAAGAATTTTTTCATGTTAGCTGTTAATTATAATGTGGCGAAGATATAACATCCCTTAAAAGCATAAAAAAATTATTGTCATTTGTTTGTAGGTGGGGATGAGCGGTAGCTATATATATTATTTGATTATAATTTACTTTTCAGATTACAAATCTCTCTTTAACTGTTATTCGAGATGCCCTACGGAACATCTTGAAGAGTGGTTTACTGTTCTGCCATTGCAGGCGTTCCGCCTGCAACATCATCATTTCATTACCTAATCCGTTTAATAATAAACCCATTTTCAACTTTTTCGAAATTGAGTTTGGGATAATAGTCCATAGCAGCGGTTGCTGATAGTAAGAGTAACATGGTTTGATCGCCTATTTTCTCTTTAGTTAGTGAAATGAGTTTCTTACCAATTCCTAGTTTCTTATATTCTTGCCTTACTGCCTGGTTTGATAGGTAGCAGCAATAACAAAAATCGGAAAGTGAGCGGGCTATACCAACAAGTTTATCTTCATCCCAAGCAGAAACAACAAGGTTTGAATGGGCATACATTTGAGCTATTCTGTCGATGTCATCTATAGGTCTATTAATACCCGAACTTTTATATAGGTCAATGATATCTTCAATTGGAGGAGAAAGGTTAAATTGGCAGTTAATTCCCATACGAACGGACTATAAAGTTTGAATAACAAAATTATACAATTCTGTAACCAATTCCTTTAGCTTCGAGTTTAATTCAATTTCTTCACTTCAAAAACAGGAAATCCTTTTTGTCCTCGGTTGTTATAGAAGTCGGTGAAACGCATTTTCCATACGTTACCAGGCATATTACCTTTGGGCTTGATGATATAATTGACAAAATCTCTGGCTTTATATCGTTGGTTGTTAAAATCATAAACCTTCCAATCAAATCCCATTACATCACGCTGTGTTTTGAAATTGAGTGATAAGGCAGTGCTAAGGTCTATTTTATAGAAATTTAAAGTGCTATCAACTGCTACTTCGTTTTTAAAAGTATTGATGTGTATGCCATTTACCAGATAAGGAAAGGGAGGGTTTAGATCATAGTAAACAGTTCGATAACGTAAAAAACAAAAATCCCAATCGTTTTTATCAGGCTCTATATCTAAAATAGCGCCCCCTTTATCAAAGTTGAAATACACATTAAGTTTCTCTTGAATCCTGGGAATATGATCAATGCCCATAGGTCGTTGAGCATATATATCAGTAAATGCTATGGTATATTCCGTTGTATTTACATCTATAATTTTAAATTGCATATACCTATCCTGTGGTGAATTGTTGGAACCTCTGTCAATAACATAAACAGAATCTCTTGACATTTTTGTACTTTTATTATACCAACCACTCAATGCCAAGGAGTTGCTCACACCAGAGGCTTCGTCCCATCTCCATTTCAATTTGCTTATATCGATATTGGATTTAAATTTACCATAACCGATGTTAGCAATTAAGGCAGCATTTCCACCATTTAAGGTAATATCAAAGGTATTGCTATCACAACTGAAACTTAAATCCCAAATCATTTGAGGGAAACTAAGTTGGGTGCTGTCACTTAGGTTCACAAATACTTGGTTTCTGTAATCAGGACCAAGGTAGCATGAGAAAATAGTCGTGGTCGTATCCTGCTTTGGAATAACCACCTTCACATCCTCCTTTTCGCAAGAAGTAAGTGCAATGCTCGAAATGAATAATAATAATGATATTATGAATACTTGTAAGTTCTTCAATTTGTTTTGTTTATTTGGTATCTAATAGCTACGAAAAAGGTTCTTCCTACCCCTGTTATAGCTGAATTGCTTTGTGTTGAATGGTAGCCCGACATATAGCTGGCATTTACATTCACCACATTGAAAATATTTTTAACACCTGCTGTTAATGAAAGGTGTTTTTTGAAAATGCTTTTGCTTGCAGTCGCATCACAAATACTAAAGGCATCATAATAAGTAATCTTTACTTTATTGTTGATGTTGTCGTATTGATAGGCTTGATAAAATCCATTTAACTTACAGAATAGAGAAATGTTCAATTCGTTTTTAAAGGTATAACTAGCATTTATTCTTCCTTGGTGGTTAAAGAAAAACTCGTTGCTAGTAGGAGTGTTTAATAAAATGTTTTTAACTCCAGTATAGGCATAGCCCATTGACACATTGAATTTTGAAGTTTTGTACTCAGTATTTACATTCAATCCAATGCTTTCAAACTGGTTCACATTCACATATTTCATCTTCAAGTTTATTGAGTCTGTTCGGGCTAAGTCTATCATATTGTCGATTTTGTTATAAAAAACCGAAGGCTCAAGTCTGAATAATTTTTTGTCTGTTTTGTATTGATAAGTAAGAAATGCTTGCAGGTTATTAGAGGTTTCTGCTTGCAGATTTGTATTACCTTGTATGTTGTGACTTGGGTCAACAAAGTTTAAATACAATTCTTTTAAGGATGGTGTTCTAAATCCTCTGGCATAAGACATGCGTAAAAATAGGCGCTCGCTTATATCGTATTTTAGGTTTAGTGATGGGTTTATAGGTGCAGCGTAAAGCGTATTATAAGTCAATCTCATCCCTGGACGGGCTGTGAATTTTTTGCCCACTTTCAATTCAGTGCTACCAAATAAACTGTAATCACCCATGCCTCTGTATGAGCTTTGAATTTTGTTACCTTCAGCCGTTTCATAATTAACATCATATCCCAATTGGTAATTGATTTTGCTGTTTTTGTTGTTATAGCTATAGGTAGCCCTGCTCATGTATTGGTTGAAGTAATTGGTGTCTTGAAGGTCGGCTTCAGGAATTAATGACTCAGCTAAATTGAGCATGTTTTTATAATAGGTTTGTAACATACGTCTGTAGTTACTATATGAAACAACCATATTGATATGTCTGTTTGCCGAAACCTTCTTGTCGTAAAACAATGAGCTGGTAATCCTTCTTGTGAAATAATATGAATCATTGGCATCAGCTTTTTGCAGAGGGATATTTATGTTTACCTCACCTTTGTTACTGATTTTTTCGTTGAAAATATTATTTTGAAATTTAAGGCCACCATCTTTGATTATTTTACCAAAATTAATATCTCCAAAATATTGTTCGCGAGGCTTCCAAAGCATCACACGGCTGTTCTCGTCTTGACTGTATCCTTGGAAAAAATTTCTTCCGAAATTCATTTGTGAATTCCATTTTTTGTTGGCTAAGCTTAAACCTAAATCTGCATTGTAGGTACCAACACTTTCGTAATAAGTATTTAAGTTTGCTTTATATTCGTTTTGTTTTGGCTTTTTGGTTATTATATTCAAAACACCCCCTAGGGCATCTGTACCAAAGCTAACGCTCATCGGGCCTTCCACTATTTCAATTCTCTCAACATTGTTCAAATTGATTTGAGATAAATCTATGTTACTCCCTTCACGCCCAATTACTGGCACGCCATCTAATAATATTTTTATGCTTTGACCGCTTACACCTTGCAGGCTGATGCTGCTTCCTAATAGAGGGTCTTGATTGATTCTAATGTTAAGCTCATTACTCAACACATCTTTTAGGTTAACAGCTCCTTGGGCTTGTATGCGTTTTGAGTCGATAAGTTTAACCTTGTAAATTGATTTGGTTAGACTGCTTTCCCCATATTGACCAGTAACTACCAGTTCGCTTAGGTGTTGCAGTTTGTTAAGTTGGCTTGTGTCGGCCGATTTGTTTTGGGCTCTAAGCAAATTAGCACCCATCAACATCATTACGATGCTGATGAGTACTAATATATATTGCTTTTTAAAATTCAAATTATAGTTAGCAGATAATTATTATTCAATGATTAATTTTTTAGTTGAACTAACACCATCAATACTTAGGTTGATGAAAAATAAGCCTTTGTTGAAACCTGATAAATCAATTTGTGTGTTGTTTCCAATGATGCTTGTTGAGCTCACCACTTTTCCTGTCATATCGATAATTGATACTGCCACTTGCTCTTTTCCTGAAATTGAAGGAATTGATACATTCACCATTTGTTTGGCAGGGTTAGGGAATAAAGATACTTCACGATTCAAATCAGCAATGTTTGAAACACCAGTATTCATTTTTGGTAAATAAGTTTTGATATTGAACACGATGATTTGTGAAGGAACATTCGAGAATTTGTCAAAAGTTAATTTATATGTAAGTGAATCTTTATCACGTTTGATGAAATAGGTTAATGAATCAGTTAAATTCCAAGGACCTGAAGGTGGCGGGCCTAATGGCGTTACTTTCCAATCCCAACCAATGGTACCCATTCTTTTAGAATAACTTGTTGCATCACTGGTATCAGATAGTGGTTTAGCTAAATTAGCTACTCTTGCAACATTTAATTGAGGTGCTTGTAATACACCTGCAAAGTTGAAAGCACTTGTTGGAAAACCTGGGAAAGTAGCATTGGTGCGGTAATGAGTGAAAACTAAATCCCAAGGTCTGTTTGGCTCACGGTCGATAACCGTTTTGGTTAACACATTGTAATAGGCAAACAATTTACCTTTGTAGCTTGGTTTACTGATGGTTTGGGTTGTACTATCAGTTCCATCTAAATTACTAAAAGTAAAGAACCACAGCGTATCGTATGCTAATTTTTCAATGGTAATTTTTTTATATTTTTTAGTTGCACCCGATCCAATGGCCAAAAGAAACATTTTCGTTCCTTCCACATTATGGCTATTCATATTGTACTGCCCCCAACCATAATCAAATGGGTTGCTTGCATTATAGTCAGCATTGAATGCTGCCACATCCCATGAACTATCTCCATTTGCCATTATTGGCCATGCTGTAAATCCAGTGGTATCAAAACTGCTCCATTGGTTGCTTGTGAAATTACTTTTGTATAAAGTTACGTTTCTTGAAGCATTGATACGGACAGTAGTTGAACGCATTACATTTGCTGGAGGAAGGGCTGGTCGCATTGCAAAAGCCAAGTGCCAATTCGTGTTAACCACGGTATCTTTATCTCCTGTTGCCAAATTATAAAATACATCATAAGGGTAAGAAGGATTTCCTGAGCCCATTGATACTGAATCTACTCTTATGTTTTGTGCTGACAAAGCAGTGGCAAGTGCCAAAAAAATAATACTTAGTAAGTTTCTTTTCATGTTGTTTAATTTTTCTATTAATTAGTGCTGCAAAGAAACCTATGGATTCAGGACATACAAATGATAGCCGTCAGTATTGGGCTATATGACAGATTTATGACATATTTTTTTTTAAAACCTCTTGTTTGGCCTTTCTACTACTCTAGCAATGCTTGGCGCTGAGTGCTGAATTGTAAAAAGTTTATAATAATCAATAGTTGAGTTGAATATTCAATCTGTTTTTTGATAATAAAGTTACTCTTCTTTGTGCGTTAGCCGTCACCCTGAGTGTAGCGAAGGGTCTACATTGGATGAAGAAAATATTGGGAGAGGTATTTTTTTTACGAGACATCTGAATTTGATGCCTCAAAAAGAAAATGAAAAACAAAAATATAGATGTTTGTTTAATCGAAGGCTAGTCAAATATTGTATTGAATCATATGCATACTTGGAGTTGCTTGCAGGCGGGACGCCTGCAAGGGCGGAAAAAACAAAAACATTTTTTTGCAGATTTTATGAATGTCAATTGCTTTTGCTATAACCTACTTTAAATGCATAGAAATCCGCTCGCGAAGCGATTTTCGCAGTGCGTGCAAAAAGATTTCAAGC
>RGVD01000017.1 GCA_010027395.1 Bacteroidota bacterium | reverse complement strand
GGTTATTTAGCAACAGATTTAAATGGAGATGCATCCACAGATTTTAATGATTATCCTCTGATTGATATAAACAGTAGCTTGGGAATTATAAAGTTGACTCCTTAATATAATATTATATAAATGTTAAATAGATAATCTACTACTTTTAATTTCAGATAATTTAATTTCCTTGCAGGAAAATTAAAAACAAATGAACTTAAAAATAGTACTAACGGCATTACTCCTATTTTCAATTATTATTTTCAAATCAAATGCCACTAATATTAGCGGCACTATTAGTACAAATACCACTTTAACATCGGCTAGCAGTCCTTACATTGTTACTTCCGATTTAACAGTAGATGCAGGTGTAACTTTAAGCATTCAAAGTGGGGTATCCCTTAAATTTGAAGATGGTTTTGGTTTGACTGTCTTAGGAACATTAAATGCAACAAATACTGTTTTCACATCAAATAATGCTTCACCAAGTGCAGGCAAATGGTCAAGCATTCACATTGGAAATCCTACTAATAAAGGAATTGTTTCACTTAGCTCTTGTCAATTATCTTATGGCCAATCTCTTCAAATAGAGAGAGGCATATTAACAACAAATGCAACAAATCTTAGCAACTTTAAAAACTACGGTTTGTATATGGCTGGCTTCATGCCTGATAGTGCCATTGCAAATATTACTGGATCTACTTTTAATAATTGTGGTGAGGCAGGTATTATTTTAAATAATGCAGATGTTAGCATAACATCATCAACTATTAGCAATTGTAATACGCCTATAAGATATGATAGTCCTTCATCCTTAAAAATTATTGGCACCTCAAATAATTTTAGTGGCAATACAAATATGTATGTGTGGATTAATCATAATATTTTGGATAGAGAAATGATACTACCTAGTATCAACTTGCCTTTTTATTTCCTATATGGGTATACAATTTATGCAGGAGGAAGATTGCAACTCAGCGATGGCAATATATTGAAGTTTCCTAACACCAAAGGAATAAATGTTTATCAAGGAAAATTAATTGCCAATGCAAGTATTGGGAGCCAAATATATTTTACATCTTTTAAGGATGATAATTTGGGTGGGGATGCCAATGGGGATGCCAGTGCAACAGCACCCGCATTGAACGATTGGACTGGAATTGATTTCCCTGATGCTGCCATTGATACAGAATGTATATTAAGAAGGGTAACCATACAATACGCTGATAGAGGCCTTGAAATTGATTACGCTTCTCCAACCATTGATAATTGCGTCTTCAATTATAACTACCATGCCTTGTATATTACCAATGCTTCTAGCCCTATTATTAGCTCGAATACTTTTGGATCGAGTGGATTAACCCCTATTGCAATGACTTTTGATGCCAATCCTGTAATGAATAATTTAAATGTTTTTTCATTTCAAGATAATTTGTATGATGCCATTGGATTGATTGGCGGTATCATTAATTCAAATGCTACATTAAAAATCAGACAAGTAACCACCTCACCAAACGTAACTTATGTTATGCTTGATGATATTACCATACCTTCTGGACTTTCATTAACCATTAACAAGGGTATAGTAATTAAATCGCCCGCCAATATAAATTATCAAAGCAATTTTAAAATATTAGTTGAGGGTTCATTATTTGCCAATGGCACAGTAGATAGCAATATCGTAATGACATCTGTAAGAGATGACAATGCTGGTAGACCAGGTGATACCAATAAAGATGGCACTTATACATCACCTGCCGTTGGCGATTTTGGAGGTATTGTTTTTGCAAAAGGCAGTAGTAATACTTCCATTTTAAATTATTGTGATATTCGTTTTGCTAGTAATTATCAAACCTATTATTCAAATCAATACCAAAGGAATGCTTCTGTAAGTATTATTAGTGCAAATCCAACTATTAGCAATTGCAAAATAAACAATTGCAAGATTGGAATTAGTTGCTACCAGGCATCTAACCCAACTATAAGCAATATTCAAGTAGTAAATTGTTCTTCAGTCCCGCTTGCTATATCAGTTTCAGCCAATCCGGTTTTTAACAACATTACGTTCACAAATGCAGCACTAGTAGGCCTTGGTATTATAGGCGAAAATGTAAGTGTAAATGGTTTAATTAAAAAAAGAACCATTGCAAACTACACAAATATAACCTATGTCTTATTAGATAATTTAACCATTGGCAATGGGACGAATGTAGAAGTTGAAAATGGTGTGGTCATAAAAATATTAAATTCAGTAGGCATATTCGTTGACGGTGGATTTAAAATAAACGGTACGCCACAAAATCGAATAATTCTTACATCTGTTAAAGATGATAATGTGGGCAACCCTTTTGATACCAATATTGATGGAAATTCATCACAAGCTAGTACGGGCGATTGGAATACGATTAGTTTTAATCCCACAAGCAACGATGCTTATTCCGCCATTAGATGCACAGACATTAAATTTTCGGGTTTATATTACAATGGTTACAATGTAAATTGGACAAATGCAGTAAACTACCACAGTGCAGCAGCTCCTATGGATGATGTAAAAATAACGAACAGCAGCTATTTTGGATTATTATTTGATGGAGACTCTAATCCCATAATTGATAGTGTACAAATACAAAATTGCACATCAGACCCAATTGGAATGTCCTTATTATCTGACCCTACATTTACGAACATTTCTTTTGATGCCAATGGCAGTAAAGGGATACAAATAGTTGATTGGAATTTATCATCCAACGCCCTTTTGAAAAAACGAAGTCTTGCAGGTATAAGCAATATATCCTATCTTATAAATCATTTAACCATTGATGCCAATGCAACATTAACTTTACAATCAGGGGTTGTAGTTAAATCTTATATTTATAATTATTATTATTATTATTATATCCCTGCAATTACTATAAATGGTGGTTTAATAGCACAAGGCAAACTAAATGAAAAAATAGTTTTTACATCCTATAAAGATGATTCATATGGGGGTGATTATAACAATGACGGCACATATAGTGCTCCTGATAAAGACAATTGGTCTAATTTAGTTTTCAATTCATCTGCCTTAAATAGTAATTTTAAGAACTGTATTTTTCGCTATGGAGGTAATTCATATAATTATATAGATGGCTTCATACGTTTAAATAGCACCAATACTTTTAGCATGGATAGTTGTGTTATAGAACAATCGAATAGAACGGCTTTTTCAATTACAGGCTCTGCAAGCCCTATTATTTCAAATACCTTCTTGGCTAATATTTATAACCTGCCAGTAACTATGGACATGTTTTCAAACCCTACCTTCTCAAACATTAGTTTAGATAATATTCGTACCATTGGCTTAGGTATTTATAGCCAAACCTATAGCCAAAATGCTACTATACCTATCCGTAATTTTGCAGGTTATAACAATATCTCTTATTTTCCACAGGGCAGATTAACAATCAATCCCGGCACAACCATAAATATACCTGCTAGTGCGGTATTTAAAGGCGGTTCGTGGGATGTACAAGGTAGGTTAAATGTATTGGGTACATTAACTTCACCTGTTGTATTTACTACAACGGATGATGACAATTATGGCAATCCTGCTGATGCAGGACAAGATGGTCAAACTCAACAAAATGGAATTGCCACTTTCCTAAATTTCTCAGATATAAGCAACGATTCAAGTACAATCAAAAATGCCATATTTAAAGGTATGGACAAGGCTGTTAATATGTATTCGGCCTCTCCTACATTCGATTCATGTTCGTTCTTATTGACAAATCACTCTTTTTATTTAACAGGTGTATCTCAACCTATTATCAATCATTCAAACTTTTCTAATAATAATTGGCCAATAAGCACATCAGTTCTATCTTATCCTGCCTCAACGATAGGCAATACTCTTTCTGGAAATACAAATCGAGGTATTCATATTATTAACGAAACCTTATCGCAAGATGTTACACTTACTAAGCGAACATTTGCTGGAATACCAAATATACCTTATGTATTTGATGGATTTACAATAGGAACTGGTGCTACATTAACTTTTGCTCCTGGGGTGGTAAATAAATTTTTGCCTGGTGCTTCTATGCAGGTAAACAGAGGATTAATGGCATTGGGAGGTAGCACAGCAGATAGTAATATTGTATTTACTTCTTATTATGATGATTATTATGGTGGAGATACCAATGCAGATTCTAACAATACGGCTGCAGGTGGTCGTTTTTATACAAGCAATGCAGATTGGTCTGGCATTAATATCGACTATCAGGCATTAAACTCATTGTGTAAGTTTAAAAATGTAATTATTAAACATGCAGATAAAGGTATCTCAATGTTTAGTAAAAATCCTATTATTTCAAATTCAATTTTCAGAAATAATAATACAGCCATTAGTATAGATGGCGCCTCAAAACCTACCATAAATCATTGTGATTTCTTATCTAACGGAATGGCTGTAAATAATGTGGCTAAAACCTTTAATATAGATGCTAGCAATTGCTGGTGGGGCGAAAACTCAGGGCCTACACATGCAAGCAATCCAAGTGGAATGGGAGATGCCATATCGGATTCAGTTAACTACACACCCTTTAGAAGCATAGATGCAGAGAATCCAATCATGGGTGACGTGAGTTTGAATGGATTGGTGCAAGCGTATGATGCAGCTTTGGTTTTACAAAAATCAGTTAATATCATATCACTAAATAGCATTCAAAGCAAAGTGGCCGATGTATCGGGTTCGAGCGGAATTACAGCATTTGATGGCTCTTTGATATTACAATACCTTGTTGACAAAATACAAACTTTTCCAGCTGAAGAATTATTCAAAACTAATAGAACACCAATTCCTGGTTATGCGAGTTTAAATATTGAAAATAAAACAGCAATGGCTAATGATACGTTTGTTATACCAATTCATATAAATAAAGTTGATTTGGCGCAATCTATTGATTTGCAAATTCAATATGACAACACGCTTTTAAGGGCTTTACAAATAAAGAATGGCTCATTTGCGCAAGGATTAAGTTTCAATCAAAATATTGATGCATATAATGGCAAACTATATATTTCCTTAGCTTCAATTGACAATTTAAATAAAGAAGGTGATTTTATTTATATCTCTTTTGTTTCTAATTCAATAAATGCAAATTCAATAAAAACTAAATTGAATGTGACTAAATTTTTAGCAAATGAAACCGATATGAAAACTGAAGTTTCTGGCGGAGAAATAACAATTAATAGTGCTAAATCAGGTATTGAAAATATCAGTAATTTGTTCGTAGACAAAGTTTATCCTAATCCATCAACAAATGTTGTAAATATTCCTATTACTTTATCCAAATATGAATCAAAAGTTAATATAAGTGTATTTTCTACCATTGGCACTTTGGTTTATTCAAAATCAATTTCTAATTTAAATTCTGGATTAAATGTATTTAATTGGGATGGTAAAAGTATAGATGGAAATGAAATTGCTTCTGGAACTTATTTTATTTGTGTGAGCACAGATTCAGAGAAAAGCATGCAAAAATTAATGATTACCAAATAAACCATTATGCATAAATCCATGAAAAAATATTTAATATTTTTTGTATTGACTTTGAGTTTATTTGCCAATACAAGTAAAGCACAAACAATTGATATTAGAATACCTGATACCACTGGTATAAAGGGTAATTTAATTGATATTCCTGTTTATGTTGTCAATTCATTAACTGGTTTAGATGTTCTATCTTATCAATTGAAACTTAATTGCAATACACGTTATCTTTCTTTAAAAGGTATTATTACGGCTGCTACAATGAGTGCAGGGATAACAGACCCTACCTATAAAGTAAACAAATATGGTGACATACTTATATCAGCAGCATACAGCGTGCCTTTGCAAGGAAATGGGATTTTGCTTTATTTAAGATTTCAGATGAATTTGTCTGCTAATGTGCAAATTCTATTTTCAGGAAACAATACATGCTTTTTAAATCAAGGTATTCCTAGTTTAAATTTACAAGGAGGAAGTGTATTGGTTGACGATCCTATAGTATCAAGTATAACAGCTAATTTCAATAATTTAGCGCCATTAACAATAGGAGAGAATGTTCAAATTAATGTTTCAGGAGGAACACAACCTTATACATATCAAGTTATAAATTCCAATGTAGGCTCAATATCTTCAAATGGTTTATTCACAGGAATTGGTATTGGTAAAACAAAAGTTATTGTTACTTCATTTGATGGATTAGTTGATACCTCCGATTCATTTATTGAAGTTAGAGCAATTAAAGTTACCTTACCTGACACTTCGATAGTTTTAGACCGAAATTTTATCTTCCCAATTTATATTAACTCAAACAATCTTACAAATATATTATCGGGCTCATTTAAAATTAACTTCAACAATTTTAATATTATACCTGATAGCATAATTTTGGGAAATACTTTATTGCAAAATGCTTTTGTATATAGTAAAATCAATAATGGTACAATCACTATTTCATTTGCTATGTCGGCAGCTCTTTCAGGATCTGGAGAATTATTAAAAATTAGATTTAAAATACTAAAAACAAATCTAAATTCAATTTCACTTCAAAATGTTTTGTTCAATCAAAATTTATTAGCTAACACAACAGTAGGTAATATTCAAATTATCGACAATACAAATACTGGATTACCTCTTTCGATAAACCAAACATTAACGGAATATTATTGCAACCAAACAGATCAGTTCATAGCATCAGGTGGAAATGGTTCATATACTTTTTTTGTTAGTGATACAAGTAAAGCTGATATTACATCGAGCGGTTTTTTTACAGCTAAAAAAGGTGGAATGGTAAAAGTTAAAGTTAAAGATAGTACTAATTCAATCGCACAAACTAGTAACATCATGATTTATGACGCGTTTTTAGATTTACCTTCAACTAATGTTTCATACGATTCATCATTTGATTTTCCAATTTCACTTTTGAATGTATCAAGTTCAAAACCTGTTTTTTCAATGCAAATAAGTTTAGGAGTTAATGATAATAAATTTGCATCTTTAGAAGCAATTTTGACAAATAGTTTGATAAATACTTGGACCATTGCACAAAAAAGAACATTAAATAAAATCACAATTTCAATTGCAGGAACAACTCCAATAAACGCAAATGGTATTGTTATAAAATTAAGAGGTCTTTTAAATAACACTTTAAACATTGGAGACTTTGTTGATATCAACCTATTGAGTGTTATATTCAATCAAGCGGATTATTATACAAAAAATAAAAATGGTAGAATAACCATAGTAAATGCAAGTTGCCCATTACAACTCAATGCATTTTTAGAAGGTTTATATATTGGAAACAGTAAAATGACACCCTCTCTATTTAATGCTGATGGCATTAGTTCATTGACTATTGCAGATACAATATTATTGGAATTACATGAGAGCATAGCTCCATTTAATAGCGTATATTCTGTTAATACATTAATAAATACAAATGGGATAATCGACATTTCGCTTCCATTAAATTTGATCGGAAATTCTTACTATATTGTTTTAAAACATAGAAATTCTATCGAAACTTGGAGTGCAGCTCCATTGGTAATAAACAGTTCAAATAATTACGATTTCACATCCACAATTAACAGTTCTTTTGGAGACAATTTAAAAGATGATGGTAATGGGGTATTTCTAATTTACACTGGAGATATTATACAAGATGGAGCAATTGACTTCAATGATTATCCAGCATTAGATATTTCTAGCTCAAATGGAGATTTGGGTTATTTAGCAACAGATTTAAATGGCGATGCATCCACAGATTTTAATGATTATCCTCTGATTGACATAAACAGCAGTTTGGGAATTATTAAACTTACTCCTTAAACAAAAAAACTAAGCAGGCAAATTGCTTTTAATTTTGTCTGCAATGGCCTGCATTTCTTGTGTTGATATTTCTAATTTAGGATTACTAAAATTCATTTCATTCATGGTATTGAATGGAATCAAATGAATATGCGCATGTGGCACTTCTAGTCCAATTACGGTTATTCCAACTCTTTTACAATTAACAGATTTTTGAATTGCTTCAGCAACTATTTTAGAAAATAGATGTAAGCCTGCAAAATTCTCAATGTCCAAATCAAAAATATAATCAACCTCAACTTTGGGAACAACCAAAGTATGTCCTTTGGTTAATGGTCTAATGTCTAAAAAAGCAAAGTAATCTTTACTCTCAGCTACTTTAAAACATGGAATCTCACCATTAATAATTTTAGTGAAAATGCTCGACATATTATGTAAGACTAATGTTTACAACCTCTAATTTAATAACACCCGCAGGGGCTTTTATTTCAACAATATCACCCAATTTTTTTCCTATTAAACCTGCACCAATTGGAGATTTAGTTGAGATTTTGCCTAATTTCATATCAGCCTCAGAGTCGGATACAATCATATAGGTAAATTCTTTTTTCACATTATGATTTAGAACTGTAACCTTAGTAAGCATCATTACTTTACTTATATCTAATTTAGACTCATCAATGATTCGTGTTTTTGTAATAATATCTTCTAATTGAGCAATTTTAGTTTCAAGTAATCCCTGGTCTTCTTTAGCTGCATGGTATTCTGCATTTTCGCTCAAATCACCTTTATCACGTGCGTCTGCAATCTGTTTCGATATAAAAGGGCGCTTAACGAATTTATATTCATAAAGCTCTTTCTGCATTCTTTCAAATCCCTCTTTTGATACATAATTAATGTCGCTCATACTCTCTTTTTCTTGTTTTTGGTTTTATATTAAAACAAAAGAAACGTCCGGACCGTAGCCGAACGTTTCTCTTTTATGTGAACAAATATAGCTATTTATTTACTATTTCCTAGAGATAACCTTACTCCTATAGTTTGAATACCGCTAAAGAATCTGGTAGGGGCATACCCATAATCAAATGCCAAAATAGTTCCTGAATTATTTACTGGCATCTGAAGTGTAAATCCAGAATAAATACCATAAACAGGTTGTCTATTATCAGTTGAACTAAAATTACCCTCAATATGGTTATAAGCTGCTCTGACCATAAACGCATCCTTGTATGAATATTCAGCACCTAAGCCCAAAACATCAGACTGAAATGCATTGTAGTTAAAATTACCAGATGCAGTTAATTTATGATTATAGGTATCAGGATTCCCATCTAAACGCATATCGTACGAGGCACCAATGTGAACCAAAGCAGGCATATTAAAAGATTCTGCGGCCATTAAAGCCCTTCTATCAGCACCAGTTGATTGATTGATTGAACGGAATGATAAACCATTACCATAGTAAGACATATTAGGACCTAAGTTTCTAACCGAGATACCAAATCTAAAATCTTCTTTTTTAATTTTCTTAGTCCTATTAATTGAGGTTTGGTATTGCACCCCACCATCAATACATGTGCCGGATGAACTAGCGTTAGAAACACCTTCTGAAGCTATTCTTAATAGAATGCCACCAGAAATACTATTCGAAAATTTCTTTGCATATGAGAATCCAAAATTGAGCACCTGAAGGTTATAATACGGTAATGTCAAATCAGGATTTTCATAAGAGGCTGTAGGGATGTTACCAAAATCAAAAGACATTACTCCTAAACCAATTACTCCACCATTTTCGCCAATTTTTTGAGCAATACCAAGGTTGTTGATATTTACTCCTGCACCCATCAAATAATTTTGACGAGAGAAGTTTACCTCTGTTTTATCAGAATTTGCTAATCCAGCAATATTGAGATAAAATGATTCTAGGCCTTTTACAGAGGAGGTATTAACTCCACCATATCCAAATGAGCGTGCATAAGGGTTAAATAATAATTGGGTAGCACCTGCCCCTCCCGCCCTATCAGGGTTTCCTGCTTGCACATTCTGTAGTGCTATTGCACAAATTATAAATACTATTTTTAAAGATCTTTTCATTGTAATTTTCATTTGTTTTAAAGTACTAGAATGTATCAAAATCTACAGGACGCATAATTCCAAACCATTTAATAACCCTCTCACCCATATTTGGGGCATCAATATGAACCAAATATATCCCACTCACTATAGGAACTAAGGCTTCATTTTTCAAATCCCAATCTAGATGGGTTTTGTCATCATCCTTTTTAAATCTTCTTACCAAGAAACCGTTCATGGTAAAGATTGAAACCGTACATTTATTGGGCAAATTAATAATCTTAACTTTGGTATCCAATTGGTTATTTGGATTCTCATATCCTGCATAAGCGTAGTAAGGATTAGGAGAAACAGTAATCATATCCATAGCTTTTTTGGCAGCATCTGAATTTGCTTTATCAGGAATAACACTTGCTGTTGAGAATCTGTATAACGGAGCACTATCGTTAGCTAGTGGAGTAGTTGTTAATGAATTAATATACTTTGCATAAGGACGTTTAACCCTTAATCGAACTGTAACTTCATTCGGCACAATACCACCCTCAAGTGAGGCTAAATTGACATTTCTATCATTTTTAACCATAGGCATAGTAACCCACATTGCTTGGGAGAATACTAATCTTTTTCTAAGAGACTTATTAGTGATACCTACATCACTTAATATAGAAGCATAAGAAGCGCATCCATCATATCTTGTTCCAACCACATTAGTTCCTGATTTAAACTTCTTATTACCCATTACATAAACATAGTGTTTACCACCAAATACAGGGCTTAAGAAATTTCTAGAAAGTAGATTTTTGGTAGGGTTCCAAATCATGTCATTTCCGTTTTCTGACGGAATAGAAGAATCTTCACCGAACATAATGTTCAAACGTTCACCTGTTTCTACATTAACTGCATATCCAGGGAACCAACCCATTCCATTTCCGGTACCATCTGGCTTACCATATTTATCTACAGATGGAGAAGCTCTAAGATCAAATTTCTCCGCGTTGCCAACATTAAATGCTGCTAACTCTCCAGTTTCAACAACTGCACATCTACTCCACTTGCTTCTATCATTTGTAAAAACAACATCTACACTTTGTAAATCATTTAATGTATTATCTGTACTTCCACCACCAGTTGTGATTTTACAGCCAGGTCCAAGTGTTGGTGTATTGGTGCTCACTTCTTTTGCGGCTAATCCGTACGGAGCCCAAGTGCCTCCTATAATTTTACCATAGTTTTTACCTGCATCCATAGCTTCACCTCCTATCGAAAAGTCGTTTCTTAAAGGATCATTATAGCTATTCGATTTTCCACTTGCTCCAGACCTTATCCAATTGAAAGGAATAGTAACCGATTCAGGGTATCCCATACTGGCTAAATAATTAGCATCTTCATCCACCACACCTGTCAACCATTTATTTGTAGTATTGGCATATGTCAATTCACCTGAAATAAAACCACCTGTTAAGTCGAACTGAGCGGTTTGATTACCCGGCCTGATTGAAGAGGTAACATTAAGGGCTATTCCCCACTCTTCTATTATTTGCTCATTATTGACAGAAATGGCTGCTTCAGAAGAAATTGTTTTCGAGTTAGGACCTAGTTTAGTTAAATACCATCTGGTACTTGGAGCTGAAATAGAATCTACTTTATTCCCATAAGAAGAACTATCAACCAATTTCAATTCAAAATCAGCTAAAGGTACTTTGAAAGGATCAAAAACTCTTATGGTAACAGGGCTATATCCTTTTTCGTATGTAGGTGTTACAGAAGCATAATTAGGTGAGGTTAGACATTCTTCGATTGTTTTTCTTGAAAGTCTAATTGCATTTCCACCATTTCCAATACCTTCAACTCTGGTAATTTCAGGGCCAATATTTAAGCTTGAATTCAGAACAGAACCCTCTGCTCTTGGGGTTGGATCATGGGGATTACCAGTATGCACTAAAGAAGTACCAGTTGAAATATTAGTACTTCCTGAAATGTATTGTTCTTCAACAATTGGACAGTTTACAGGATTGGCATAAGCAACCAACAAGAAATGGTATTCGTTAAAATTAACAAATCTTCTATCAGAAAGGGTTGAGAATGCATCTTGGGTTAGACTGAAAGTATGTCTAATACCTTTGTTTTCTCCATCTACTTGAACAACTTTATATGACTGACCCAACTCAATATCCCTTACAACATTGGTTAATCTGGTGTATTCATCTTGGATATCACACTGAGCTACCAATTTTGCTTGGGTTGGATCAGATAAATCAGCACCTGCATTATTGGTTTTTAATTGATAAATTTTATACCCTTGAAACTTGATTTTAGTTTTTTCGTTACAAGGCCCTTTTATAGTGTCTACAAATGATTCTGTAGTCTTATAATTTTTAAGTGTTAGAATCAATTCTCTATTTAATTCGGTAATTGTTACATCTGGAGCAATAGGTGATCTAGGATTAACGAAATCTGCTTTAAACAATTGGTATGCTCTATCACTTGCTGTTTTCAATAAATTAAATGATCCAGTAGCACCCCCGGTGGTTGCTCTTGCCCAAACAACACCTACTGTTACTTTATTTACTGCTCCAGGTAACATACTAAAAGGACCAGAAGTTTGCAGGAAACGTCTATCCCCCGGGGCGTTGTTGGCTGTTCTTTCCGTCCAGTTTATTCTACCAGCTGGATCTGTTTTTCCTGGAAACATGAAACTCGCTGTGTCAGCACCATCTCTACCGTTTCCACCATAGGTAATTACTTTGTTATCTTTCCATCTGCCATTCAAATAACCCCAATAGTGCTGGGGTGTAGAAGGATTCCCAATGGTTGAAAAGTCATTATTATAATAAATGAATTTGGTCATACCTAATAAGCTTCCATCTGCTTTTTTAGGACCTTCGAAAAAACGAACACCAATACTTGGGGGATTCAATCCGTAACCAAATACACCTTCATCATTATCATCACCATTGTAGCATATACCCAAATTTCTTGGAACGTTGTTTACAGGATCAGTAGCTAAATCACATTCAACATAATCATCAGTATAGTTACCCAAATCTGGATCAACCCATTGTCCAAATACACAAGAGTCAATTGTTTCATTACCTCTGTTATAAATGGTGGTTCTATACAAAGTTGTGTTATTCAACTCATTGTTTGTAGCAAAAGCAAAACATTGTGTATGCAATTCCAAACCAATTGGTAAACCTCCTGTTTCGGTGTGAACATTTCCTTTATCATTGTAAAGAATATAAATCATCTCGTCAGGAATATTGTCTTTTCTATTTTGGTCTAATGAAGGAAAATCTCCTTTTTCAGGCTCATATAAATTTGGGTCATTCACAATACCCTTAGCTTCATCGCTTGGTGCATTATAAAAAGGAGCAAGAAAAGCAGCTTCTCCATCAGAAACTTTACCATTACCGGGCCAAGTTAAAAAGTCGTTGTTTGCATCAACTGCAGCTTGCGCGTCATTTTGAAAATTAACAATCTCTTGTAATTGAATTTTCCAAATTTTATCGAAGTCTTTACAGCGAGATGATGAAATAGTGGCAGAACCAGCGATAAGTGGACCAGGGAAATAATCACTACCACCTTGACGATAAGTTTGTGCGGCTAATCTTAGGTTACCACTACTTACGCCACCAATCCATAGAGCCCCAGCAAATAAAGAGTTCTTTGAAACTTGTCCTGCAGGAACTTTTGGTATTTCATATTTTGCACTTTGCAAATCCCACCACATATCTCCTCCATTTAAAATACGTGTGCGCACGTTATTAATTGACAATTCTTTCTGCTGAGAACCAACTGTACAGCCTGAACCTTTCTGTAAAATTTGTCCAATAGCAGTTTGATTCGGAGATAATCTTTTCTCTTCTCTGTTTCTTATATTCTCTTTTGCATATAGGTTAGTGCCTGATGTTGCGATAGCAAGCAAGAATACTAAACTTTTAAAAAATTGAGTTTTAAATGTATATATTTTCATATGTTTCATATTTAAAAAGTTAATTGAATACCAATACGAGTTAAACGAGGTAAGGCAAAATTCCCCGGATTAACTATCCTTGTATTATATAAGTCAACAAAAGATTGCACATTGGTTGCAGCACGTAAATTTTCAATTGCTTGAGGAGAAGTAATAAATCCATCAGAATAAGCGCTTCCTGTGTATCTGTATACCCCTAATACATTTGCTTCATTGAATAAGTTTTGAATTGTTAAGAAAATTCTCATTCTATACTCAACAGTTCTTCCATCAATTTTCTTGCTTGTGAATGTGAAGTTTTTATCTACATTTAAGTCAGTATAAAATTGGGCTGGTAAATTAGAACCATTGATTGTACCTTTAATTGGAGAGCGGGCTGCAACCCCACTTAATCCTTCTGGAACAGCGATTGTATTTTGTGTATAAGGTCTACCTGAAACAGTATTAAATATAATATTGAAACCAGCATTTTCTAAAATTTTCTTACCTCTTACAATTGGACCGTCATATTTCTTACCATCTTTATAATGGAAGTCAAATGTACCTTTTATAGTGTGACGTGTATCGTAATCTAGAGGGAATACAGTTCTTAACTGACCTAAACCAGCATTTACTAAATTGCCAGAAGTATTAGTTCCTGAACCTGTTCCTTCAACAAATTGCAGTTGATAGTTGGCTGAAATATTTACGTTACCTAAATCTCTCAATTCATATTCCAATCTAAAGCTTTTCACTGTAGAGAAGTCTAAATTACCGTATGTGATATAATCAAACGGCCAAGCTTGAACGTATTTATATTGTTGAATCAAGTTTTTGAACTCTCTATAAGAACCAATGATACCTAAACTAGAATTATCTCCAATTTGTTGACGGAAACCAATTTCATAATCTGTTACTTGAGTAAATTTCAAATCAGGATTGTTGATAGCACCACCTCTTCTATATTGTAAAAAGAAATAATCGTCAAATTGAGCATTGTTTGGGCTAAATCCAGCAGCAGCAGGTCTTTGTGTTAAGATATCATATGTTCCAAAGAATTGCGATGTTGTTGAAATAGGGAACGAGAACCAAACGCGAGGTGAAACTTTTACATCTGGAACATAATCTTTAAAAGAATTTTCAGTTGGTGTTTCAGGTTTTGTTGGATCAACCAATAAAGGCGCATTTTGTCCATTTAAGGTTTGGTAGTTTTTATTCAATGTATTTGGATCTGATACGTAATTACCATTTTTATCATACCACTTATCACCACTTCTAAAACCTGTTATATTAATGTTGTTATTAGATAAGGCTTGATCTTTACCTGCTCTGTCAACATATACAGCATAGTCATTACCAATGGTACTCGGAATTTGGCTTGCCAATCCTTTGATATTACCATTTTTAACATCTCCAGCGGTATATATAGGAACCAATGAAAATGGATCTTTAAGCACAGGTTGATTTGCATCAAATCTTTCAACACGAACACCTAAACGTAAAATTAAATCTTTAAATACAAACTTGTCTTGAAACCAGGCTGCAGCATAGGTTGGCTGATATGCAGGCAATGCTCTGTTTTTAATCCAGTCTTTAATGCCAGGCTGCCCACCCACTCTATTTCCTAGGTAGTCATATCCGTTATAACTAACTAATGAACTCACACCGTTTCTTAATAAGTCATTTGCACTGAACATATCTAAAGAGAAGGTATTTGGATTGTATGAATTTACATCAATATATGATTTGCTATCAATAGGTCTTCCTGATATATCAGTAGCACCCATGTCACGTAGTTTATTTCTTAAGTTTTCACCAAACTGATTGGTTAAACTATCAGCAACTGCTCTATCGAAAGTTACAGTATCTTGGAAAACACCATTGGCATCAAATTTTAGTTTTGCAGTAACAGGGTCTAAGTTACCTTCGCCCGGGAATTTCTCGTTCGCTAACTGTCTCATGGCAGTCCACAAGCCTGTTGCACCTAAGCTGTATGTTCTATTATATTGTTGCTCAATATTAATCCCAAATTGTAAATCATGCTTTGCTTTAGGATTACTTTTTGGTGCAATACTAGCCTCACTCATAATATAAGCAGAATAGGTTTCATTATTTAATTTAGAATAAGAAGCTTGATTTGTACCCACATTACCCCACATGAATGAGTATATACCATCCGGCTGGCTTCCGTTGGTTAAACCACGTGAACCCAATAAATCATCTACTGTTCGGATATTACTGTTTCCTAACAAGTCATAAACTGTTTTGGTATAATTAGCTAAAATTGGGTTTGCATCTCCAGCAACAAATCTATAAGCGGTGTCTCTGAATGAGTTTTGTTTCCAATAGCTAGTTAAATAATAATCTTTTCCATTCACTTTAAAAGTATCTGGAGCTTGTCCAAAAGACTTGCTGATTCTTTCGAATGCTGGTGCTTTGTATGTCTTGAACTGACCTATATAACCATAATCAAAGAAATTCTTTTGGTGAGTTGCATCCATCACTTCAACAAATCTATTTTCATAAGAAACCCTGACAGTGTAGAAAGCATCAGTTATACCTCCTTTTACCTCTTTTTTATCTTTTTCGTCTTCAGACTTTTTCTTGTTAAAGGTTTGGGTAAATTGTAAATAAGCTCTTGCAGTATAATCGTTTCTCAATGGATTGTTAGACGCATTCATCAACGAACTATAATAACTATAGTCTCTACCATTGAAATAATTACCTTGGTATCCTAAACGAATATTAATGTTTTCTGCAGGTTGGAAGTTAAAGTTTCCTTGTAAGTTGATAGCATACTGAGGTACATTTTGTCTGTAATCTACTTTTTCCAAATCCGTTTTACGAAGGAATTCTGCAGAATAAACAACTGAACCATTTGAAGCCAATGTCAGAGGACGGGCTTGTAATTCGGCCAATTTGTTATCATTAACTTTATAAATATCGGTAGCTGGTAAGCGACCATCTCTCTGGTAGTTGATATTGGTAGAAATTAAGAATCCAACCAAAACTCTTTCTTTATCACCCTTACCTTTGTTAATTACTTTAAGTGGGCCAGATAATACACCCTCTAATTGGTTAAACTGCGAGTTATCCAAATAACCAGAAAAAGGAGACGAAGTGCTATATTCTATTGAGCGTATAAATCTTTTAGTAGGCGCTTTAGTTGTGATTGAAATAGCTCCTCCAATAAAGTCACCATATTGAGCTGGTGTACCACCCGTAATAACTTGTATTTGATCAATAGCATTTGAGGCAATACCAGTGCTAGATCCACCTTGAACACGAATACCATCGATGTAGTATGCGGTATTTTCTGAACGACCACCACGTATATTTGGCGTAGCACCACCACGACTTTCAACACCAGCTGTTAGGTTTGCAACTGCGTTTACGTTTCGTTGTGGCAAGGCCATAATCTTAGCTGCATTAAATTGAGCACCACTCACACCATCTTTTCTTATAAGTGCTGGCTTGTCTTTAATTACAACTTCTTGCAAATTAACGTTTTGCTCCATTGTAATGTTTACGAATGTAATTCCATCAGGATTTACACCAATATCAGTAACTGTTTGAAGAGGGTAACCAGAGAAGTAGGCTTTAATGCTATATTCTCCAACTTGAAGCGTTTTGAATGTATAACCACCATCATCATCTGTTTGGGTAGATGCTTTGGCAATACCATTCAAATAGGCTGTTACAGTTACATAATCCATAGGTTTCTTGGTCTTTTCGTCAATCACTTTACCACGGATTTCGCCAAAACCTGACTGTGCTTGTGCCGCAAAGTGGAAGGCAAATAATGCAATGAGTAGGATGTATATTTTTTTCATCATTTACAGATTTACTAGTTTATTATGCTTACTAAAAGGTGGTAAATAAAAGCAGATTAATTTAATTTATCAACTATCATCTCTATTTGCCTTTTAAGTAATTTATATTTTGCTCTTTAATTCTTTTATTTTCAATGATAACACTTCCGAAATTTTTTGGTAACTTTCTTTACTCCATCCCCCCACATGAGGGGCTAAAAGTGTTCGCTTTGAGTGAATTAAATATTCAAACCACTCTTTTTCATCATCAGTTAAGTTTCCAATTTTTTCGTTCTCCAAAACGTCCAAAGCAGCACCCAAAACTTTTCCACTTTCCATGCACGCTACCAAATCTTTTGTCCTAATTACCTTTCCTCGGCTCAAATTCAACAAATAAATCGACTTTTTGAAGCGATTTAGGTAAATATCATCTACCATCCATTTTGTCTCATTGGTAAGTGGAACATGAAAAGTTATGATATCGCATTCCTCAAAAATTTGGTTCATCTCAGATTGCTCAGCATATTCATTTCCATAATCCTCTAAATACTTGTCATAGACCAATAATTTGCACCCAAAACCACTTAACTTGCGAGCTACAGATTTTCCTGTATGCCCAAAACCAATAATACCAATGGTTTTATTACTTATTTCTACCCCTCTATTACCCTCTCTGTCCCAAATGCCATTTCTCACTTGAACATCAGCTTGACTTAGCTTATGCATTAACGAGAGCAACATAGCCACTGTATGCTCACCCACTGCATCTGCATTAGCTTCTGCAGCATTAACACAATGAATATTATTTTTTAAAGCATACTCAACATCTACATTATCCATTCCACTTCCTGCTCTTGCAATCCATTTTAATTTGATTGCTTTGGATAAAATCTTTTCATCCAATTTCAATTTACTTCTGACCACTATCCCATCATAATGCTTAATAACAGAGCATATTTCATTTTCATTTGCATTGGGTAGATAGTCAACCCTAAAGTTGGCTTCTGTTAAACCATTTATCAAAATCGGATGAACATCATCAACAATTATTACTTGCATTAGCATCAAAATTCCGGCTCAATCTAAAATATTTTTCAATAAAATAACATTTATTTAATAGGAAGTAAATAATTAAAGGGAATTGGTTGCATAAAGGGACATTTTCTTGAAATATTTTTGAACCATTATTTTTATTTTTTGATAATGCTGTATGTCATTCTCAAATCCAGAAAGTTGGCTTTTTGAAAATCCGCTAAAAGATTAGATCCAATCATCAGATTTTTAGTCAATTTGTAGTTAAGTCCCCACCGATGGTATATCCAAGAAACATAAGGGGTTTGATTGAAAATATAAACTCCAATTTGTTGACTAAATACAAATTTATTACCTAATAAAAATTCATGTCCAATAGTTGTTCCTAATCGAAAATAACTTCTTCCTTTTCTTAACTCCATTTGGTATAAAAAACCAACAGATTCATCAGCCATTATTTCTGCCCCAATAGTATAAGCATGAAGTAAGTTTATTTTTCGGCTCAGATTCATACCCATGCCATATACCCAAAACCTGTCTTTCAGGCTTAAAGTACTGCTTTTATTGCTTGCAAATCCTACTAAATCAATTCGCCAATTGGGTATATTGTCAAGTACCTTTGGAATCATCTTAAAGGTATTTAATGTTTTTTCCATGCCCAAACTCATACTAGGAAAATTCAAACCATAATTGGGGTCTTGTATATTTCCATTTGAAATATGGTTATAATTCAGGCCTGCTTTAATTGCAAAGCCCAAATTAACTTTGTACCTTATGTTTAAACCTAAACTGAGGTAAGGATTCACATATAAACTATAATTTTTATTACGTGGATTGAAAATACTATCAAAAGGGTTAGAAGCATATGCTAAACCCAAAGCTGCCCTGAGACTTAATTTTATTTTTTCAGTTTTAATTAAAACGGGTTCCAAAAAATATGAAGCTGAAAATAAATGACCGATGATTGAATTACTAAAACGAAAGTAAGAAATTTGAACACCATTGAAGTAGCCTTTATTGTTCCATTGACTTGATTGATTGCCTAAATGAAGTTTGTTAACTTCAAATGTAATGCCGGCAAATGATGTATTTTCTATAGAATTAACCTTATCATCATGCGCCCAAGCAAATCCAGCAGAGGGTTGTAAACCAAGATTTAATTTATAAAAATCATCTTGTGCATATGTTGAATCAACTATTAAAAACAATATGATAACAACAATCAACCGCATGGCTTAGCTCAATTTTATTTTTGATGGAGCTATCAATTCTAATTCCTCTTTTTTTACGGGATGTAAAAATTTCAAACTTAAAGAATGTAGTGAAATACTCTGGTCTCTCTTAGGGGCGGGAGCACCATATTTCATATCACCTTCGATTGAACACCCAATGTAAGCCAGTTGCGCTCTTATCTGGTGTTTGCGACCTGTTAGCAATCGAATTTTTAATACACTAAACCTTCCTGAGCTTTCAAGTAATTCATATTCCAATTGAGCCTTTGTGCTATGTGTAACCTCTTCATCAAATGCTTTGGTGATATTCTTTTTTTCATCACGTCTCAACCAATGGGTAATAATTTCTTTCTGATGAGAAGGTTTGTTATGCACCTTCACTATATAAAATTTTTCAACTTCTCGTTTTTGAAAAATCTCATTCATTCTCGTCAAGGCCTTACTTGTTTTTGCAAACAATACCAAGCCCGAAACAGGCATATCAATTCGATGAATAACCCCAAGAAAAACATCACCAGGTTTATTACTGCTTTGTTTGATGTAGGCTTTTACCTCCTCTTCTAAACTCAAAGGTTTGTTAGGCTCAGGTTGAACCGTTTGCCCGCTCCTTTTTACGGCAGCTATTAGATGATTGTCTTCAAAAATTATATCGGGCATTTAAGTAAATTTAGAAATGAAAAAGACTTAGTATTGCTCTTTCTCGTTAGGAAAATCAACAGATTTCACATCTGATATATATTGTTCAACAGCCTCTTTTATCACATCATATAAACTTAAATACCTGCGCAAAAATTTGGGTGAAAAATCTTTATTGATGCCAAGCATATCATGACTAACCAAAACCTGCCCATCCACATGAGGTCCAGCACCTATTCCTATAACTGGAATTTTAACCATTTCAGCCACTTGTTTCGCAAGTTTAGATGGTATTTTTTCAAGCACTATTGAAAAGCAGCCTGCTTCTTCTAATAACCGGGCATCATTTAACAATCTATCAGCTTCTGCCTCCTCTTTAGCTCTTACCTCATAAGTACCAAATTTATATATACTTTGTGGTGTTAAACCTAAATGTCCCATTACGGGTATGCCTGCAGTTAATATTCTTTTAATTGATTCTACCACCTCTAATCCACCTTCTAATTTCACAGCATGGGCCTCAGCTTCTTTCATAATTCGAATAGCAGAATTCAAAGCTTCCTTCGAATTACCTTGATAGCTTCCAAAAGGCAAATCAACCACAACCAAAGAGCGATC
>RGVD01000160.1 GCA_010027395.1 Bacteroidota bacterium | reverse complement strand
ATGCATTGGATTAATAGGATATTACAGGACAAAATTTGAGCACTATCGCTCTGAAATCGGCTACATGATTCACCCAAATTTGCATAGAAGGGGCATAGCTTATGAAGCGCTTATGGCGGCAACTGAATATGGTTTTAATAAAATGAATCTCCATTCTATGGAGGCTGTTATAAACCCACTAAATATTGGCTCTGCCAAGGTTTTGGAGAAAGCCAATTATGTAAAAGAAGCTTATTTCAAAGAAAATGAATTCTACAACGGAAAGTTTATTGATACAGTTGTTTATTCTAAAGTGAAGTCGTCTGAAAAGCTATAATAATTCAGCTGCCACTCTCCTCGTTTCGCTATCAGTATTTACATAGTCTTCAAGACTTGGATTTTGTATAAATGAAACTTTGTTCATACACTTTTCATTCAACTCGGCAATCTGCAAAAATTTGATTTTATCATGAAGAAAAGCATCAACAGCTACCTCGTTTGCGGCATTTAAAATACAAGCCAAATTACCTCCTTTGTCCATAGCATGGTATGCCAAAGCTAGGTTACGGAATGTTTCCAAATCAGGCTCTTCAAATGTGAGTGTATTATAATCTTTAAAGGAAAGACGATTAAAGTCACTTTGCATCCTCTGAGGAAAGAAAAAGGCATAATGTATGGGCAGCTTCATATCAGGCAAACCCATCTGGGCTTTGATGCTGCCATCGTTAAACTCAACCATACTGTGAATAATACTTTGCGGATGCACTACCACATCTATCTGCGATTTATCCAATCCAAAAAGCCACTTTGCCTCTATTACCTCCAAGCCTTTATTCATTAAGGATGCCGAATCAATGGTAATCTTTGCTCCCATACTCCAATTAGGATGTTTCAATGCTTGGGCTTTGGTTACTTCTGCTAGGTCACTAGCCTTTTTTCCTCTAAAAGGCCCTCCAGATGCAGTCAAAATAACTTTATCTATCGTGTTTAAATCCTCACCTACCAAACATTGAAAAATGGCGGAATGTTCACTATCCACGGGAATTAAATCCACTCTATTTTCCGCACACAACTTGGTTATTAATTCCCCCGCCACAACTAAGGTTTCTTTGTTGGCTAAGGCAATACGTTTTTTATTTTCAATGGCCTTAATTGTTGGCTTCAAACCACTATAACCCACCATAGCTGTTAAAACCATATCAGCTGATGTTATTTCCATCATATCTTCGATGGATTTACTACCAGCAAACACTTTGATATCCTCATTGGCCAAACTATCCTTAACAAATTGATATTTTCTTTCATCAGCTATAACCACATGATTGGGTTTAAATTCCAAGGCTTGGGCTATAAGCAAATCAGCATTGCTGTTTGCCGTAAGAACTTCTATTTCTATTTTATCGGGATTTGCTCTCGCAATATCAAGAGCTTGTGTACCTATACTTCCAGTGCTTCCAAGTATGGCTATTTTTTTCTTTTGCATGTTTGATTCCTATCAAATGAGCGTGGCTACTTTGGCAGGAAAATCAACAATAATTTTAGTGCCTACATCTAGCTTAGACTCAACTTTTATTTGTCCTTGATGTAATTGAATAATTTTATTTACCAAACTTAACCCAATACCATGCCCACTAATTTTGCGCGTGTTGTTACTTCGGTAAAACGGCTCAAATATATGTTTTAAATCTTCTTCACTGATACCGATGCCATTATCATTGATATTAAATCGAACCAAATTATCAACAAAACTCAAAGAAACATTGCAGCTATGCTTCTCCGAAAACTTGCAGGCATTGTCCATAAGATTAATGATGGCCGACTTCAAAAGGGCATTGTTCCCTTTAATACTAACCAACTCCTCTTCATCAGGAATTTCATTCAGTTTGAAATTAATTTGAAAATCAGGTTTGTTTTTTTTCAACTCTTCTATAGCTTCAATAATCAATTCGATGGAAGAAA
Organism: Bacteroidota bacterium; assembly: GCA_010027395.1. Lineage (GTDB taxonomy): Bacteria > Bacteroidota > Bacteroidia > UKL13-3 > UKL13-3 > RGVD01. The sequence continues at coordinate 4,153 of RGVD01000160.1, read as the reverse complement.
TATTTTGAAGTTTTGTATTTGGGAAGTCAGCATTAGCCCTTGCCAAATCGCTCAAACCATTTATCAATTCTATTTGGTTATTAATGTCTTCAATAAGTGATTGGCAGGTTTTGATATAGTCTTCTTCCTTTCGAGATTGAAGCAGCAAGACTTCAATCTGTCCCTTCATCACAGTTAATGGGGTTCTAAACTCATGTGAAGCATTGGCTACGAAATATTTTTGCAACACAAACGAATCTTCAATACGAGTGAGCATTTGGTTGAAGGTGATAGCCAACTGAGCAATTTCATCCTTCCCATTTCCTTCATTAACTCGCTCATGCAAGTTATTCTCTGTGATGTTTTCAACCTGAGCTACCACATCATGAATGGGTTTCAAAGATTGCTTAGCAAATAAATTCCCCAAAACTGCAGTAACCAAAATACTTAAACAAAATAAGATGATAAAAATATACCTAAGATTATCTATCCGCTCATGTCCCACCTCATCTATAGCGCTTGCTATAATGGTGTAGGTCTTATTCTGATACAAGTGTTTAAATGCAACATATTCTGTATCTGAAACTGTAACATTCACCTCATCATGAATGGCTATTTCGTCTTTTATTTTTGAATAAACAGGTGTGGTAGCATCAGAGGAAGTGAAGTAAACCGAATCGTTTTCGTCATATATATGTAGCTCTTGATATGGAAAGACATTCAGTTTTTTGCGATATAAAATACCCACCACATTTTTATCTACCTCACTTGAGTCGATAATCATATAGGTCGTATGCAGAGCATTGGATTTTAACCTATCGTTAAATTCGTTTTCCCTAAAGATATTAGAAAATTGAAAGATGATAACAGAAAAAACCAACAGTATTGAAGCAATAATGACAACAAACTTGATGGCTAAAACTGTTCTTATATTCATTAATATGTATGAAGCAAAACGATTATTAATCGTCAACTTTAATAATGTAACCCATACCCACCATAGTATGAATTAATTTAACTGGAAATTCTTTATCAATTTTTTTACGAAGAAAATTGATATATACATCGATTACATTGGTGCCTGTATCAAAACTTATATCCCAAACCTTCTCTGAAATCTCGGCCCTTGAAATCACTTTGTTTTTGTTACGAAGTAAGTATTCAAGTAATGAAAATTCTTTGGCCGTTAAGTCAAAAGTTTTTCCACCACGCTTCACTTGTTTTTTGTCTAAATCCATTTCAAGGTCAGCTGCCTTCAAAATTTTATGAACTTGAACATTGTCAGTATACCTTTTATTCAAAGCCCTAATGCGAGCTAATAATTCCTTAAATTCAAAAGGCTTAACCAAATAATCATCAGCCCCAGCATCCAATCCAGCTACCTTATCATCTGTTGTGCCTAAAGCAGTAAGAATAAGTATGGGTGTTTTTAATCCTTCATTACGCAATTGCTTGCAAAGATCTAATCCATTGATGTAAGGAATTAACAAATCTAATATGATTACATCATAGTAGTTTTCTAAAGCCAGCTTGCGCCCAAAGTGCCCATCATATGCCACAGTTACTTCATAGGCTTGCTCTTCAATTCCTTGTTTCAAAAATGAGGCTACTTTTGGTTCGTCTTCTACTATTAATATTTTCATTTTAATGATTATTTAAGAAGCAAAGTATTTTCTGCTAATATAAGCAAAGTTAAATGCAGATTAAATAGTTTTTAATACCACTCCTTTGCTAACAATAGTTTCCTGTAAAGTCTCTAAAATGCTGGTTTTATTACTTATATCGAATAATCAAAAATTAGTCATTTTTGAGTAAACTCAATTTTATCCTCCGGCTTTCTTTGCCTTGTAACCTTCTTTAACTAGGTAAGCCAATATTTTATCTCTAAAATCACCTTGAATAAGCACCTCTCCTTCCTTTACACTACCACCAACTCCACAAAGCTTTTTTAATGCTGAGCCTAGTGCATTCAAATCATCATCTTTACCTACAAAGCCATTAACTATAGACACAGCTTTTCCTGCTCTATTTTTTTTATCAAGAAATATTCTCAAATCTTGTTTGTTCTTGGGAAGTGTTTCAACTTCTTCACCATTGAACGAGTCATAATTAAAATCAGGGTCGGTAGAAAATACCATTCCGCCTTTATTTTTATTTTTATTGCTCATTGGGTACTATAACTTTAATCGATTTAGGTTGATTTCTTATTTTTAGCTCTTTTCCCATCATCACAGGTTCTCCATCAATATTAACCATATCATCCTTTTCTCTCGCAATAACTATTTCCTTTGCTTTATATGATTTAACAAAGTTCATTTTGTCGATACTTTTATTAAAAAGCCTTAAACCAATTTCTGGAGTTTGCCACAAAGCAAACTTTTCAACCACTGACACATCAAAACTCCCATCATCCATGGTTGCTTTAGGAGCTATATAGGCATTGTTTCCAAATTGAGTACCATTGCATACACTGAGCAAAAAGGCGCTATGATCTACTTGAACTCCATCTAATAATACAGAATAACTGTGATAGTTATAGTTCATAAATTCGCCTAGTGTGATTTTTGCATAAGTGCTCAATCCACGTGTTTGAGAACTTGCAAATAAACCAGTAACATGCGCATCAAAACCAACCCCCATTAAATTTATAAAGAACGTATCATTAACTATTCCTGTATCGCAGCTTTTAATATTCCAATCATTAATGGTTTGAAGACTTTTCCTTACATCCATTGAAATACCCAATTCCCTCGCAAAACCATTTCCTGATCCCATTGGAACAATACCTAAAACAATCTCTGAGTGATTTATATATCTGGCTACATTATTCAAGGTTCCGTCTCCCCCTATTGCTACCACAGCATCAAATTTATTCTCTGCAGCACTTGATGCTTTGATTAATGTATCTTCTTCACTTGAGGTTATTTCAATATCAATTTCATATTTCTCAGCATCAATAGTCGATTTGATTAACTTAGGAATATGCTTTTTATTCTTGCCCCCTGATATGGGGTTAATAATAAATGAAATCGTTTTTTTCACCCCACAATAATAGACTTTTTACTTTTTTAAAACTTAAACTTTATGTTTGAATTGTGGATATTAAAGAGGCGCTTTTAAAAGAACATTCAAAAATCAATTCAGTGGCCATAGCTAATTGGATTGGAGATAATAAAGTTCGTTTTGCTGAACTAATTGACTTGCTTCTGTGCAGCGATTATCGCATTACACAGCGTGCAGCTTATGCTATGCTATTTGTTTCTGAAAAACATATTGAATTGTTTCAACCATACATTGAAGTTTTATTAAATAATTTAGAAAATAGGAAAGTCCACATAGCAGTTAAGAGAAATACCGTTCGATTGTTTCAGAACCTTGCCATCCCTGTGAAATTTCAAGGTCAAGCTGTCGCCATTTGTTTCGAATACTTAGAATCAGCCACTGAGGCCATAGCTGTTAAATGCTTTGCCATGAAACTTTTGGCAAATATTTGTGAATCCGAACCTGAATTAATCCCCGAACTCAAAATATTTGTCGAAAATCAATATCCATATGGATCTTCAGGATTTAAGGCTCGCTCAAAACATATTTTCAAACAGTTGAAAATCAAATCTGATATTATTTAAAGTCCTAAAAATTATTGAAATAAACTTAGCAGTTTTTATTATTCATTAAAATGACGATTTTCGCAGCCTTAATTATTCATAATCAAATACAAAAACATGGAATTATACTTAGATTCAGCCAACCTCAAAGAAATTGAAGAAGCTTTTAAACTAGGCTTTTTAAATGGTTTAACCACAACGCCAACCTTTATGCAACGTGAAGGGATCACTGATATTGATGGCATGATTGTGAAACTATCTAAAATTGTACCTGTACTTCAAATTGAAGCTTTGGGTGATACTGCTGAAGATATATTGAAAGAAGCACAACGCCAATTAGACCTAGGACTTGATATCAACAAAACAGTTTTCAAAATTCCAGTTTCTCTTGAAGGTGTAAGAGCATGTAAAATGCTTCGCGATCATGGAATGATGGTTAACGTGCATTTGGTTTATACGCTTCAACAAGCTTATATGGCTATGCAAGCAGGCGCTACTTATGTATGCCCACTTGTGGGTCGTTTACAAGATCAAGGACATGATGCTTTGGATTTAGTTGCACAAATAGT
>RGVD01000159.1 GCA_010027395.1 Bacteroidota bacterium | reverse complement strand
GAAAAATACAACCTTAAAAGAGGTGGTGAAGTAAGTGAAATGTAAAACAAGGATGTGAAGATGTGTGAAGATGATTTTCATTCACACATCCTCACTTCCCCACATTCACACATCCTCACATTCTCACATTCTCACATTCTCAAATCCACACATTCACACATTGATATATGAATGAACTAGAAGCAGCAGCAAATTTGCTAAGACAAGGCGAATTGGTGGCTATACCCACTGAAACGGTGTATGGCTTGGCTGCTAATGCCTTTAATGAAGAGGCAGTGTTGAACATATACAAAACCAAAAACCGACCTCATTTCAACCCTTTAATCATTCATTCCAATTCGGTTGAACGCTTTGCAGAATGGGGTATTTACTTGCCTGAATTAGCATTAAAACTAGCTTCTAAGTTTTCACCAGGGCCTATTACTTTTGTGGTTCCAACATCGAATATAGTAACTGATATGGTAACAGCAGGACATGATTCAGTTGCCATCAGAATACCCAATCATCCACTTACGCTTGAATTATTGGCTATGCTTGATTTCCCTTTGGCAGCGCCAAGTGCCAACCCAAGTACATTTGTGAGTCCTACTTCAGCTGCGCATGTTAAGCAACAATTGGGAGACAAAATAAAATGCATATTGGATGGTGGAGAATGTAAAGTAGGAATAGAATCTACCATAGTTTCTTTTCTTGAAAGCACGCCTCGTATTTTAAGATATGGAGGTTTGGCAAAAGAACAAATTGAAAGCACTTTAGGTATTAAAGTAAATGTGCCTCAAGTAAGTGGAGATACCAGTAAAATCATTGCCCCAGGCATGATGGAAAGACATTATGCACCCAATAAAAAATTGATAATTTGTAATGACATCAAGAAGGAAATATTGAATTATAAAGGCCTTTCAATTGGTAGTATTTCCTTTTCAAAAAAGCTTGATAATATTGAATGTAAAAACCAGTTTATTTTATCTCCAAGCGGAAGTTTGGATGAAGCAGCAAGACATTTATTTTCTGCTTTAAGAAGTTTGAATGATTTGGAAGTTGATATCATATTGGCTGAAAAATTCCCTGATGAGGGATTAGGTATTGCCATCAACGACCGATTAAAAAGGGCTTCAGTTCATTAGTCTGCCAAACTATTTAAATCTAATTCATTAATTAAATAAGAATTATTTTCACGTTTGAATTACGATTAAGAAAATATTTACACATATTCGCCTCCATAAAACCTAAGACCTATGGCCATTATTAAGCCTTTTGCAGCCCTTCGCCCAAGCAGAGATAAAGTTGGAGTAGTTTCTTCTCCTAGTTATGACAGTGCCTCACGCGAGTTGTCGACTAGTGAAATATTAAAAAATCCTTATAGCTATCTGCATGTTGTAAAGCCATATTTGCATTTTAAAGGTGAAAAGAAAAACCCTGAAAAACATTTTCCATTAGGTTTGGAATACTTGCAAAAGTTTAAAAACGAAGGCATTCTGATTAAAGATAAAAAGCCTGTTTTCTATATATATCGTTTGATAAAAGGAAGTATTGCATACACCGGATTAATTGCAACGGCTTCAGTGGATGATTACAACAACAATGTGATTTTGAAACATGAAAACACATTAACAGAAAAGCAAAATGAATTGGCTGAGCATATCTCTTTTTTCAATGGTTTGGGAAATCCTATTTTATTAACCTACCCTGACAACTTTGTTGTTGAAAGCATTATTAATAAAACAATAAACAATGCAGCACCTGAATATAATTTTTTAAGTGCTGACCAATTGAAGCACAATCTTTGGTTGGTAGAAAATGATGAAGATATACTAGCCATTGAAAATGAATTTACAAATATTGAAAAAATATACATAGCTGATGGGCATCATCGCTCAGCAGGCTCTGCCACTTATTGCCAACAAATGCGTGAAATGAATACAAACAATGATGGAACAGAATTGTATAATTTCTTTCCTGTTTGTTTGATACCATTTAATAAACTTCATATATATGAATACCATCGTTTGGTGAATGACGAAGCCACTGTGGATGCACCTAATTTCTTAGAACGAGTGGAAGAATATTTTGATGTGACTAGAAGCGGACATGTTCCGGTGCAGCCTTTAAACAAAGCAGAATTCGGCCTTTACTTTAATAACGATGCTTATCTGATAAAATTAAAACCTGAATTGTATGATAATCTGCAAGGCTCACTAGATAAACTAGATGTAAGCATTGTAGAAGAGTTTCTATTGAAAAGAATTTTCAACATTAACGATAGCAAAACAGATAAGCGCTTGTCATTCTTAGACGGAAGTAAAGGTATTTTAACACTTCAAAATACGATAGATGCAGGCGAATACAATTTGGCTATTACCCTATACCCTACTTCGATTGAAGAAGTGAAACAAATAGCAGAAGAGAATTTAATTATGCCTCCAAAATCTACTTGGATTGAACCAAAAATCAGAACGGGTTTGGTTATTTATGAAACGATTTAAAAAGTCTTTCTCTCTTTAATAAAATACAACAAACAACCTGTTACAATGATGCCCAATGCACCTAAAATAAATTGGGTGCTGCTGCTAAAAAACACAAAAAGCCATACCATTATTCCCAAGATGGCTGGTATTGGAAACAACGGCATTCTATAGGGCAAACGCAATTTTTTGCTTTTATAATGCAAGGCAATAACACCTGCAGATTGGCTAATAAATTGAACCAAGATACGCATGATGATGATGGCAGTTATGATGTCTTTAAGTTTAAACAAAAGGCTAAAAATAAATGCCAAGCCGCCCAAAGCTAACAAGGATACATAAGGAAAATGTTTGGATGGGTGAAGTTTTGCAAAGACCTTAAAGAAATTGCCATCTTTGGCTGCTGCATAAGGCACCCTAGAGTACCCCAACATGACTGCAAAAAGAGATGACAAAGCAATAAACAAGACCAATCCTGTGGCTACTTGGGCAGTTGTATGACCATATAGTTTCTCAAAAAAAGTACTTACAATAAATTCGGAATGTTGTGCTTCTTGCCAAGGAATAACGCCTAAAATACCTATTTGCATACTAATATATAAAGCCGCTATTCCTGCAATGGAAATAAAAATACTTTTTGGTATGTTTCTTTGAGGATTCACTATTTCTGCTCCCAAGTGACAGACATTGTAATAACCCAAATAAGAATAAATACTTTTAACTGAAGCTTGTCCCAATGCTACAAAAAATAAAGGTGTAAAATCAAAGGCATTCTCAGGATAGGTGAAAGCCAATTGCGCATCAAAATGGGTGAAAGCGGAAATGATTAGCCATAAAATTGTAGATGCTACCACAGCCCACATAATGACTGATAGTTTGCCAATGGCTTGAATATTTCTGTATAACAGAATGACTAAAAATATCACCAAAGTTCCAGATACTATTTTCTGTTCGATGGCTGTTAAAGGAACTAGGAAGGAAAGGTATTGCGAAAAACCAATGGCACCCGATGCCACCACCAAAGGGGCTTGTATACTGGTTTGCCATACAAAAAGAAAGGACATCATACGACCATATTTCTTACCAAAAAGTTTCTGAAGGAAAACATACGAACCACCTGCCTGCGGCCATTTAGCGCCCAACTCTGCCCAAACGAAGGCATCCATAAAAGATAAAAATGCACCAAGTAACCATGCCAAAATACATTGAGGACCTCCCATCGTTTGAATGATAAATGGTATGGTAACAAAGGGGCCAATGCCCACCATATCTATCATGTTAAGCGAAGTGGCTTGAGAAAGCGATAATCCTCTAACGAGTTTATTCATAAAACAAGAATAAGGTATTTAGATGCATATACAAATAACAAGTCAAGTTTGCAATGAATTGATTTAAGGGGTTAGGGTTAAGGCAATAGGGAAAAGTAAATCATGTTAAGAGCTATTCTATTGAGAGATATGAAAGTAGGCAGTTTCACTATTTCGCAATTTTGTCATTTCGAAATCCGCACTTAGTCATTCTCAACGTAATTCTTCCTATAAATCTTTACTCCTAGCAAGAAATATGAAATCATCAATGGGCCGAATATCAAGCCGGGCAATCCAAACAATTGCAAGCCAATGATGACACCAAAAACAGTTATAAGTGGATGCACATCTGCAAACTTTTTCTGGATCACAAACCTCATCACATTATCAATGTTTCCAATAACCACAATGCCATACACCAAGGTTGCTATGCCCTGCCATTGTTTGCCAAGACTCAACATCAATATTCCTATTGGTATATAAACCAGCGCTGAACCAATAAATGGAACGAAGGATAAAAAGCCACACATAAAACCCCAGAAAAGGGCTTCATCCACCCCAAACAAATAAAAACCAATGATGGCTGCAACTGATTGAATAAGCGCCAATAGGGGCGATCCAATCACATTTGACATAGTCATTGATTCTAATTCATTCATAAATTTAGCTGTATTTTCAGTACCTAATGGCAGGTATTTTTCTATCCATTCTGGTATTTCTTTATAGTAGAACAGCATGTAAAACAAGAGGAAATAGCAGATAAGCACTTGTGCCAAGATATTAAACACCTTTCCCAATAAATCAGGTATGAGGTTGCCGGCTTTGGCTTTTATCATATTGATGGTATCATCCGTAAAGATTTCATATCCTGTAAGTGCATTCACTTTTTCATCAATTAGGTGAATGAAATTAAGTATGGATTCAGGACTATTAAAAGCCTCACTTATTTTTGAATACAATAAAAACGAGAGCAGAAAAACAGGAACCGTAATAGCTAAAAATGAAACAATAATGATAAACATAACTGCCAGTGACTTCCGCCATTTGTGCTTCTCCACAAGGAAAGCCATGCTCTTGTAAAAAAGCATGTAGAATATTACTGCTCCTAAAAAGGGAGTAAAATAATCGCTGAGTAAATAAAATAAATAACAACCAAGCGCCAATAAAAGAATGAAGGCAAGTTGTTTATTTCGGTCTTTATCGGCTGAGAGTGGCATAAATGATTTTGATGTTCAAAGTAAACTTGTTTACACAACATTTAAAATAAAAAACTAAGTTTGTTTCATTAATCAACAAAGAGGATGAGCGATAAAAAGAACCTTTGGCCTTTTTTATTAGGTGCTGCTGTTGGGGCTGGAATAACATGGCTATTTGCCAGTAAAGAAGGAAAAGAAACCTTGAGTAATTTAAAAAAGAAGGCCGATGAGATGAAAGATGATGTGAACGAATGGCTTGACAAAAAAGACATGGCACAAAACAACAATAGTGAAAAGCAAAGTAACTAATGGAAAACAAGGAGCAGCCAAATAACGAGACTTTCTTCAACGACTTGAAGGATTCGGCCTCTTTGTATATTGAACAAAAAATTGAACTTGGCAAGCTAACAGCTATAGATAAGGGCAGTAAACTTGGCGCCAAATTTATTAGTGGTTTGATATTGGGGGTATTGGCATTTTTTGCCATGCTCTTCATCAGCCTCATGCTGGCCTGCTATTTCAGCCAATTGTTCCAATCCTATTTCGCAGGTTTTGGCTTAATGGCAGCTTTGTATTTTATGTTATTTATGATGGTGATGTTGGCTCGTAAGTCACTTATCGGGAAACCCATTATCAATGGAATAATCAAAACCATATTTGAGGGGGAGCAAAGCAATGAAAACTAAATACCCCATCCATGATGCTGATTCATTGCAAACAGCCATCAAACAATTAAGGCAAGACCATGAGTTGCAAAAGCAGAATATAAATGCACAACTAAGCCATTTACAAGAAAACAAATGGAGTGTAATTTGGGCTAGCTTCAATCCATTTAAAAACAATACTGAGGGCCCAAACATTCTAAACAAAGCACAAGATTATTTAGTACCATTTATGCTTGGAATGCGCAGCATGAGTAGTTCTCCCATTACTAAAGTAGTACTTAAAATTGCTGAGCTTTTTATAGCCAAATACATCGTGAAAGAATCTGGTGGCTGGATTGACAGCATCGTAGAAAAGTATCAGAAGCGAAAGAAAAAAGATACAGAATGATATTAAATTAATAAAACTTCAAAATCTATATTTTATTTTAATTCACATCCCCCTTTATCCCCCTTCAAAGGGGGAATTC
>RGVD01000158.1 GCA_010027395.1 Bacteroidota bacterium | reverse complement strand
CCACCTAAAGTTTCATTGTCAACATCTTCGCCAATGGCAGCTTTTACTAAGTATGAACCTGCTAAGAAGATAGACCCTGTTTTATCTACAATCATGGCCTCATCACTCATAATGGGTAGGTAAGCACCACCTGCAACGCAACTGCCCATAACAGCTGCAATTTGGGTAATTCCCATACTACTCATCACAGCATTGTTGCGGAAAATTCTACCGAAATGTTCTTTATCAGGGAAGATTTCATCCTGCATAGGCAAGTAAACCCCTGCACTGTCCACTAAGTAGATGATAGGTAATTTATTTTCAATAGATATTTCTTGAGCACGTAAGTTCTTCTTACCTGTAATAGGAAACCAAGCACCAGCCTTAACAGTGGCATCATTGGCTACCACGATACACTGCTTGCCACTTACGTAACCCATCACAACCACAACGCCCCCACCTGGGCAACCACCATGTTCTTCGTACATTTCGTAACCTGCCAAAGCTGCTATTTCTATCTGTGGTTTATCTTTGTCTAAAAGATAATCAACCCTTTCACGGGCTAACATTTTTCCTTTTTCTTTTTGCTTATCAGCAGCTTTTTTGCCACCACCTAAATAAATTTTTTCTAAACGTGTGTTAAGTTCGGTTACTAGTTCTTGCATATTTTTTTCGATAGTTGATGGTTTTCAGTTGAAGGAAGACTATTTAAAAGCCATCAACCAACAACTAATGCCACAAAACTATCATACTAAAGGGATTTTCAAAACGTGATTTTTAACTAATGGGAGAGAGTTAGGATAGTTGATTGGGCATTGTAAGGGCGAATAAACATTCGCCCAATGATTATTGAAGTCTAATGAAACATTAGCTTAATAAAAACACAAAAAGCACCTTGCCTTTTCAGACAAGATGCTTTTGTGTAATCAATCAAATGAAATACTAAGCTGTTTTAGCTCCTAGCATCAAAAATTCGGTAACCACTATTTCGGTAACATAGCGTTTCACACCTTCCTTGTCGGTGTAGTTGCGGGTGCTTAGCTTACCTTCAATGGCTACTTCGCTGCCTTTCTTTAAGTATTTTTCAACTATTTCGGCTTGCTTACCCCACACAATTAGGCTGTGCCATTGGGTTTCTTTCACTTCTTTACCTTTTTCGTCACGGTAGCTATCATTTGTAGCTATTGAGAATTTTGCTAATTTTTTTCCATTAGTAGTTTCTTTAACTTCTGGATTCATGCCTAAGTTGCCAATAAGGCGAACGCTGTTTTTTAAATTGTTCATACGTGTTTTGTGTTTAAATAATTAATAAAATGTTTAACTTGTTGTCAGCTACCAACCATTCCGTTGATTTGACGATGCAAAGATGTGGTGGCCCCCAAACCCGATTCGTATTTTATCCATTTACTTACGGGTTTAGCCGATTAAATCCGTTTGCAATCGGAAATTTTTACTATATTGCATTTGTAAAATACAGCTTAACAAAGCGTTGAAACTAAAATAGAAATGTATATTTGAATTATAATTTGAAATAAAATGCTAATAGAAAGAACCAACAATGAAGTGATAATTCGTCTTCCATCCAACGTGGATATAGAGGGTGTACAGCGATTAGTTGATTATTTAATATACAAAGAAGCCACAGCAAACTCGAAAGCAAAGCAATCTGAAGTTGACAAACTTTCTAAAGAAATTAAAAAAGGCTGGTGGAAGAAAAATCGTGCAAGATTTATTAAATAAAATTCATCGAGAATGAGCTCTGTTAGTCCAGTAGATTCAGTTGTGAAGGTAGTTGTAGATACCAATATTATTTTCAGTTCACTGTTAAACTCAAATGGTACAATTGGTGATTTACTTTTTAATTCAGAACCATTTATTGAGTTTTATAGTTGTCATTATATGCAATTTGAAATTGATAAACATTGGAAAAAACTGTTGAAAATTTCGAAGTTAACTGAAGCTCAATTAAGAGAATCTCAAATAAAAATTTACTCAAAAATTTATTTTATAAACGAAGAACTTATTCCTCAAAAGACATGGGTTAAAGCTAAAGAAATTGCAAAAGAAGTGGATATTGATGATACTGATTTCATAGCACTTTCTAAGCATCTAAAAGCCTTTTTATAGACTGGTGATAAAGAACTATAACTATACAATTGTTTAAAGCAGAGACGCATTAAAAACGTTTGTAATACTTCGGATTTACTTGCGCTTAGGCTAAAACTAACTGAATTTTAAGTTGAATTATGCAAAACGACATTGTCAAAAAACTTAGGTTAGATACCCAAGGAAAAACGCTTTTGGTCGATATTCCTGATTCTCTCTTGCCGATTTTTGATGGTATTTCTTATGATTTGAAGCCATTAAAAAAGAATGTAGGAACCTATGATTATGTGCATGTGTTTGCATATAATCAAAAGCGATTAGAGGAGCTTGTAACAAGTGTGGGTAAAGCAGGCAAGTATGATGGTGTATTTTGGGCAAGTTATCCAAAAGGGACAGGCAAAATCAAAAGTGATATTAAAAGAGAGACGGTTTGGAAAGCCCTTGATTTAATAGGACAAGAAGCAGTAACACAAGTAGCTATTGATGATACTTGGAGTGCGCTCAGAGCAAGACCTTATGACAAAGTAGGAACAAAAAAATAAATAGACATGGAAGCAAAAATATGTACCGAGTGTGGCGAAGTAATCAAGGGCCGTGCAGATAAAAAATTTTGTGATGATGCTTGCCGCAGTGCTTACAACAATAAACTCAATAGTGATTCATCTGCCTTGATGAAAAACATCAATAATATTTTGCGAAAAAATCGCAGAATTATTGAAGAACTTACACCTGCCAATGAAGGTAAAACCACTGTAGGTTTAAAGAAGCTTCAAGACAAAGGATTTAATTTTAATTATCATACCCATGTATACACCACCAAAGCAGGCGCCAATTACATGTTTTGTTATGAGTATGGCTACTTGCCATTAGAAAATGATTTGTTTATGTTGGTGAAAAGGAAAGAGGCGTAGGTCGGTGATATTGAACCACCTTCAGGGTAAGCAAATTTTGAAGTTTCGAACACCAATGATTTCAAATCCCGACTAGCAAAGATGTTGGTCATATGACACAAGATCGGGCAGGCAAATGGATTTACATTTGAACCCCAATACGCATAAATCATCCCAACTAGCACAGTGCACAATTTACAGTGCACCCCTGCATCGCACAGAGCACCATATACATCGCACCAACTAATACTTCGGCATCAACATCTGCAGCTTATTCTTCATCACCAAATATTCTGTCCTTTGTTTATCGCTCATTTGGCTCATCAAGCTGTCTAACAATTCTGTTCTACACCTTCTGTCATATTATAAAAAATAGATTTTTTATTTTCAGGTCCATATACAGTTGTATCAATGGTATATAAATCTGGATCCGTTGGGTCAATAGGTCTTTCTTGATATACTGTATCATAGCTTTCTCTGAAATCTTGATTCACCTGAAGGAAAGAATCTACGATATGTTCAAAGTCGTTTATTTCTTTTTGAAGTGGCGAAACAGGCTTGCTACAAGCAGCCAGACAAACAAGGGCTATGACAATAACTTTTTTCATGATTTTACGTTAAATGGGAAGTCAAAAATAAGATAAGACACCAATTTTACGCAAACGGCAACAAAATATCTTTTCTTTTTGATACGTTTGTGTACAATAATATCGAGTATGATGAATAGCAAAGTTAAAAAAATAATCGCAATCAGTTCTGTTTTGGTCATTGGTCTAGTCTCTTTCAAAGGAGGAGAGGCCTATTTTGAAATATCTAAAAACCTCGACTTGTTTGCTTCTGTTTTTCGTGAGATAAATACTTATTACGTGGATGATATTGATGCAGGTAAGCTAACTAAAAAAGCTATTGATGAAATGCTGAATCAGCTTGACCCATATACCAATTATATCAGTGAAGCAGAGGCTGAAGATTTTAGGGTGCAAATGACTGGACAATACGGTGGTGTTGGCGCTATGATTGGCATCAAAGGAGATTATGTAATGATTACCGAACCTTATGAAGGTTACCCTGCACAAAAAGAAGGTTTGATGGCAGGTGATTTAATTGTTGAAATTGAAGGCAAATCAACCAAAGGAAAGAACTCAGGTGATGTAAGCAAAATGCTAAAAGGACAGCCAGGTACCAAGGTGAAAATAATGATTAGAAGAGATGGCAAAGACCTTGAAAAAAATCTTACCCGCGAAGAGATAAAGATGAAAAATGTACCTTATTATGCTATGATTAATAATGAAACTGGTTATATCAAATTGGCTCAGTTTACAAACGATGCAGGTAAAGAAGTGGCTGATGCATTGGTGGCCTTAAAGAAAAACTCAGGTATCAAAAATATAATATTAGATGTCCGTGGAAACCCAGGTGGATTGCTGCATGAGGCCATTAATATTGTGAACGTTTTTACACCCATTGGCCAAGAAGTGGTAAGCACCAAAGGCAAAGTAAGTGAATGGGATAAAACATACCGAACCCTTAACCAACCTGTAGATTTGGAATTGCCAATGGTGGTTCTTACCAGCCGTGGTTCAGCATCAGCAAGTGAGATTGTAAGTGGTGCTTTGCAAGACTTAGACCGCGCAGTGGTGGTAGGTCAAAAAACATTTGGTAAAGGCTTGGTACAATCTACACGCCCATTAAACTATAATGCACAAGTGAAGATTACAACTGCTAAATACTATGTTCCTTCAGGAAGATGTATTCAAGCATTGGATTACAGCCACCGTAACGAAGATGGCAGTGTGGGCAATATGCCTGACAGTTTGAAGCAAGAATTTAAAACCAAAAATGGTAGAAAAGTATATGATGGTGGCGGGGTTGATCCAGACATTATAGTACCTACAAAAAACTATTCTCAAATTGCACAAAGTTTGATAAGCAAACTTTTGGTATTTGATTTTGCTACCCAATACCGTTACAAGAATGCAAGCATTGCAGCTGCAAAGGATTTTAAAATAAGTGAAACCGACTTTGAAGATTTTAAAAAGTTTATAACAGACAAGGACTATGGCTACACAACATCTACTGAAAAATCATTAGATGAATTTAAAAAGAAAGCTGAAGAAGAAAAATATTTTGACGCAGTGAAGTTGCAATATGAAAGCATGAAAAAAGAATTACAACATGATAAGAAAGCCGATTTAGAAAAAAACAAAGAAGAGATAAAACTATTGCTCGAAGAAGAAATAGCTAAGCGTTACTACTTCCAAAAAGCGCATTACGAAACCGCTTTCGACCATGATGAAGATATTCTTGAAGCCCTAAAAGTATTGGCAGATAAAAACAAATATGAAGGTATTTTGAAACCTGTGGCTAAGAAATAACGTATTCATTTTTTGAGTGTAGTTCAGATAAAATTGTATTTATTTTTTAAAAAGGACCTACATCACATCTATTCCTAACTTCTTTACCCTCGACCAAATCGCTCCTTTGGTGCGGTTAAATTGAAGGGATAAATCAGTCATGCTCATACCCTTTTGGTATAACCTTTTGAGCAAATCATCTTGCTCTTTGGTCCAAGGTTGGTAAGCCTCTTTTGGTTTATTTGTGCTTGATTTAGGATTAGAAATATCACTGTAGTTGCGGTATTCATCTTTGTCATATATAACAACTCTTCTTTGAGGTTGTTTGCTTGTTTTATTACCTGATGTACTATTTGATTTTTCAGTTTTTTTCTTTTCAATAACAAAGATTTCAGATGTTTTTTCAAATGCCTTAGGCAATAAATCTTGATGAATTTTAAGCGTGTTTTTAGTACGAGTTACAGCTACATACAAAAGGTTCACCTCTTCAATTAGTTTAGGAATGTTTATCTCCATTCCATCATCGGTTTGTTTTTTGTCTTTTAGTTTTTCAAGCTTATCTTCCGTTATAAAATCATTCACCAATTCAATGCTATCATACTCCATGCCTTTGCATCTATGCGCGGTTGAGAAGATAATCTCTGCTTTGTGCTTTTCAGCATTTTCAACATGCTTACTCTTTATGGTTTTGATGATATCATAAATTTCGTTTTCATATTCTTTCACCATCTCCACCATCATTCCCAATTGCTTGTCTTCCGTTTTGTCAATATAATCTTCAAGCTCATCCATGTTTCGCATTTCTTTAATCATGGGGTCTTTGATCATATTGCGTTTGTTATTGTATAAATTCAAAACATCATACAAAGAGGTGCCATCATCCGCATAAGTATAAGAGTTGATATTGCCCTCAAAGTAAATGTGTTTTATACGCGTATTCT
>RGVD01000157.1 GCA_010027395.1 Bacteroidota bacterium | reverse complement strand
AAATCTCCATTTGAGCTAGAAATATCTAATGCTGGATAATCATTGAAGTCAATTGCTCCATCTTGGTTGATATCACCACTGAATATAGCAAACACACCATTCCCCATATCAACTTGGTTGCTACTATAAGCTTGTCCTATCCCACTACTAAAATTATAATTGGTTACCGCAGATATTAGTACTGGATTTGCACTCCATGTTTCGATTGCATTTCTGTGTATTATTGAGATATAATAAGAGTTGCCAATACTTGACCCGGGTAATATTATATTTGATAAGCCATTAGTATTCAATATTGCTTTAAATGAATATTGTATGGTGTATGGACTTAAAGCTGAACGCAAATCCACCATAACAGTATCTGAAATAATTGAGGGTGAAGTGCCATCTGCATTTCTGGGTGCGCTTGTCATTAGATTATTGCCATCATATAAACCTTGTATGAAGGCTGTGATATTTAGGTTAACAACATTTGAAGTTGTAACTGAATCAATAGTTGAATAAACTGAAGCACCGCTATAGTTAATAGATTTAAGTCGGTAGTAATATTTGGTATTAGGATTTAATAATGAAACGATGACATTATTACTTGTAACTGATAAGGCATTGTATCCAGTTATAAAACTTGTAAAGCTTCGATTCGCTGATACATCTATGGTGTATGATGCTGCACCTATAGCCGGGGTCCAATTTGCCTTAAAACTGTTAGTGGTTATTGTATTGGCAAACAATGCAGTTGGTGGATTGCTTATGGTTATTATTTTAGAAAAAGTAGAATTGCCTGAATTGCAGGTACCAATTGCTTTAACCCTCCAATAATATACCGTTCCGGCAGTTAGGCCTGTTACAACTCTGGAGTTCGTAGCCACGCTTAAAGCATTATAGCCAGAAACAAAGCTACCGAAATTTGAGTCAATAGATACATCAATTGCATAGGATGTTGCGCCAATCACACTTGACCAATTTGATGTGAATGAATTAACACTTGCTGAGCCGTTTGTTAAACCTGTTGGAGCATTGAGGATTGGGTTAACCGTAACTAATACAGTATCTCTATTTTGAACACCTGAAAGATTATGGGTAGCAGATAGGATATAGGTTGTTGTAGCACTTGGAGAAGCGTTAGGGTTGCTAATGTTTGATGCACTTAAACCTGTTGTTGGGCTCCAATTATAAGACAAGCCTGTAACGGAAGCACTACCGATACTAGTCGATGATCCAAGGCAAATACTTTTATCTATGCCTGCATTGACTGCAACATTTGCAGTTACATTAATATTATCCAGATATAATTTGTTACCATAACCATTAATGTTTTGAAACGCAATAATGACACTTGACTGTCCCACATAAGGAGTTAAATTAATTGTATCCTTGCGCCATTGAGAAGCAGTTGGAATAAAGCTAGCTGAAGCACTTCCTGCTGAAGATAAGCTAGCACCACCTTTGGCATATAATCTTGTAAAAGTGGCACCACAATCTGTAGAAAGCAACACGGCTAAGGTGTCTGCGTAGCCTGTATATGCTTGGTAGGCTACATCAAAAGTTACCCTAGCTGAATTATAATTAGATAAGTCGAATCTGCTAGTTTGAACCTCATCTTTCTGACCTACAATATTCCAACTATAATTATCAAACATCATAGAATTTGTAGAGGTACCAAAACCCCCAGCCGTTGATGTCTTAACCCATGCATTTCCTTGTGTTCCATTGTCTGTATTTTTCCATCCAATGGGTGGATCATTGGTTCCTTCAAATCCTTCTGAAATAGGTAGATTACCACCACTTGTACTGATGTAATTGCTTTTGTTGGCGGTACTGTTGCTAGTGCCGTCTGATACCGTTAAGGAAACATTATACACTCCTGAAGGAAAGGTAACAGTTGGATTTGATAAGGTTGAACTTGAAGGTGTGCCTCCGGTGAAAGTCCAATTTCTGCTTGCTACATTTCCAGTAGATAAATCTGAAAAGGTAACGGTAGCTCCTGGACATGGGTTTGTATTGTCAGCGATAAAATTGCAAGTCAGGGCTCTTAAATTATTAATAGGTGTTTCCCACATACCTCTTCCGTAACTAGTGTATCTTAATAAGGTATTTGAAGTACTGTCGAGGGTAAATTAGTATTGAAAATGGTCCATGTAGCAGCTGTGGCTGTTTTGTAATAAACAGTATTATTACTTGCAATAAATACCAATTCATTGCTTGAAAAATATTCGTCAGCTAAAATTTTATCGTGGTTGACTGAAGGTAGGTTGTATGTAATATTAGTCCACGTAGCCCCATTATTGGTTGAACGAAAAACCTTTGTATTAATGGTAATATATAGGGTATTTATATTTGATTTTACGCTCGTAATGTAGGCAGCATTGTTACTTGTATTTGGTAAAGCATAACTTGTAAAACTAGGCGTAGCTGCCAAAGCATTTGTACTTACATAAATCATACCATCACTTGTGATAACATAGAGTCTGTTTGCATCCGCATAATGGCAATGCATGGCCATAATTTTTTTACCCAAATTTGCAATTTGAGTCCAACTTGGAGTACCTGCTGTTAGGTTGGTTGTGCGGAAAATAATGGAGTCACTAGCAAAAGCTAGGTCTGGATTACTTCTATGGAATGCTATATCGGTAATGTCTAATACTGTTGAGGGCAGACCATAGGTGGCATCGCTGCCGTTTACTAATCTTCGTTTAGGGATGTTTACTGTTCCCCAATCTGGATTGTAATAATATGTCATAGAACTATTAGGTCTATAATCAAAAACACAATGAGCCTGCCAATCGCCACCACGATTGGTGAACCACCCTGATGAATTTGCGTATAACTCACCATTGTCTTGAGTTCCAATGCTGAACATATCTCTTCTAGTTGGGCTGCAGCTACCGTGGTATATTTCATATCCCGCTATGCCATCACTTTTGGGTGTCCAATTACTTCCACCATCAACACTCAAAAAAACACCGCCATCGTTCACGTTGTATAAGTTTGTGTTGTTGAACGGTGAGGTAATAATTTGATGCATATCCGTATGACATTTTTGCCACCAGTTCGTAAGTTGTGTCCATGTTACTCCACCATCCGTTGATTTCCAATTATTATGGGCCACTAGGTATAAAATATTGGCATTGGTTCTATCTACTCCAATTCCAAAATTATAATCTCCCTGACCTGATGACGTGGATAGGTTATCATAATAGGTAAGGTATGGTGATGCTGTGTTTTTTACTGCAGAGAATGAAAGTCCTCCATTAATAGATTTGTAAACTGTGCCGCTATTTGCCACCATAGCAAGGTAAACCACATTGGTATCAGCAGGGGTTATGGCAATTCTACATCCATTTCCGTTGGTAATTCCTGAGGGCAAAACAATACCTGATGTAATTTGTGTCCAAGTATCTCCAAAGTCTAATGAGCGGAAAAATGCCGAATCTCTTGTAGCTGCAAACAATGTTCTTGAAGTAGGTGTTTTTTGTTTTAAATCATCAAAACCCCTTGAAGCTGTCTTTAGTGTCCATGTAGCGCCTGCATCATTGGTCTTATAAATACCTGCATTGGTGATGGCTACTATGCTATTGTTATTGCTTGGGTCCATTACCATATCAACAACTAATTTACCTGTCAGGGTAGTTTGGGTAAATGTTTGACCACCATTGGTCGATTTCATGACTCCATTTCCATTATAGTAATAGTTATGGTCACCTGTTCCTAAGTATATAATTTGGTCATTTGTGTAATCAATGCAAACTGATGCTAATCTAGCACTTGCCATAAAATCAGTACCAGGCGCAACTAACCAATTAGCACCAGCATCGGTGCTAATAAATAAGCCGCCTCGAGCACTTACTGCATACATTTTATTTGCATTGCTTGGGTGAAACTTTATTTGACTTACACGACTGATGCCATGTATTTGGCCACTTGCATTGGTAGGAAATTTTGTTGGCAATACTGCAGACCAATTGGCTGATTGCGAAAAACCAATTTGATAACAAACAAGACATATAATGATGAGTAGATGTTTTTTCATATAGAATTCCCTTTACTTATTTGTCGGATTTATTAAGTTTTTTCATTTCAACTTGTTGTCTATTCCAAATTTCAAGTTTTTGATCATAGCTTAAAATATGACCATCTTCCTGAACAAATTTCTTAACTTCTCGTTTCCAATTATCAAATCGCTTGCATTCGTATTTCATCCTGTCGAACACGGTTCTTTCAGCAGGGGTCATCTTGGCAAGTTTTTTTTCGAATTTTTCACGTTCTCTTTCTGCTTTTCTAGAGCCATGTTCATTAATTGCATCCTCTTCTTCTTGAGGTCTGATACGGTTTTGCCAATATTGCTCGTAAGCTTTCAAGGCCTCATAGTAATTCACACTGCTATCGTCCATCATTTCTATCCACATAGGTTGGTTACTATATTCTTTGGGATTGTATTTAGTTTCCTGAGCCTTAATAGCATTAAGACTTAATAAAAGCATGAAACAGAAAAATAGTTTTAGAATGCGCATCTGATTATTTTGAATAATGTATTCAAACATATTAAATTATTTTTAATAATTGTTGATGCCAATTGTAAAATCATATAGTTGTATCATAAAATATAAAACGAATTAAACTAAACTTTTACCCTTGATTAATTGTCAATTGACTAGATATATCATGGACCTATCAATTTTCATGTCAGCTTTCGTTTATTTAGGTTTATTTTACATCATTATATAAACAGAAATCCTATGTCAGAATTGCCAGAATGCCCAAAATGTAAATCTCCTTATACCTACGAAATGGATAATTTATTGGTCTGTCCTGAATGCGCGCACGAATGGAGCAAAGAAACTGCGCCTGAAACGGTTACCACAGTGGATACTTTAGTGGTGAAAGATTGCAATGGCAATATTCTGCAAAATGGAGATTCGGTAATTATTGTTAAAGATTTGCCTGTAAAAGGTTTTTTGAAAAATATTAAAACGGGTACCAAAGTTAAGAACATTCGATTGGTAGACGGTGACCACAATATCGATTGCAAAGTCGGAGAGTTTGGTGCTATGGCTTTGAAATCTATTTTTGTGAAAAAGGTCTGAGGCTTATCAAATCAGAATTTATTTTATTAACGATTGACTCTATCTTATCGGCAAAAAAAACTTTTTTAGTAATTAAAAGACAAACAAAAAATAGTTAATATTTCAACTGTGATTTTATTAATATTATTCGTTTATTCGATTTCCTAAAACCATTATTCTTTAAATTCGAGTTTATTTAATTCCGAAGGAATTCGGGGTCAGTAAATTGAAAATATTTAGTGACCCCGAATTTGCCCCCTCAGGTTTGCGAAAAAATGAATGAATTGAAAAGTTGTAAAAACAAAAGAGCCTGTAAATCATACGATTTACAGGCTTTTGATTTGTTTTGTACTGCTGTTAGTGGAGGACAAGGGACTAAAGTCGAACTTGGAATTACTTATTGAAGGGATGAATTTGATACTAAATGAACATGCTTAATTTAGCTTAGCATAGATTTATGTTCTAGCCATTGCCATGATTGTGGCTGTAGTGAGTTGGCAAGACATATGGATAATATGATGTATATAAAAATCCCTAAACCATAATGCGCAACTTCTATTTATATAGAAATTTATATTTTTAAAGCAGCTTTTACAGCCAAAAATAACTAGTCATTCTTCGATTTCCCTTGTAATTGTGTTTTCTTTTTGTTAACCTTTGTGAAAACTTACAAAAACCATGAACTGCGAAGCAATCATGAATACCTTTAAAAATAAAACAACTATGAGTAAAACAAAACTACTTTACATTGCCATCATTAGCTTGCTTTTTATTTTGCAAGCTTGCAAACGTGATACCGATTGTGGCGACCTAAGTGATGTTATTACCAACTACAATATTGCCGACAGTAACAAGGCAAAAATACCCTATACAGGTACAGATACCTTGGTATTTGTTAGTGATGCCAACGATACCGCAGTACTTATTGGACAAGGTAAGAATACTTATTACCAAATTGTAACAAAAGGTTTAAGTAGTGGAGATTGCCCTAGAACTTCTGTAGAAAAATATGAAAATGTTGATATGAATTTTATAGGCAATTCCGCTGAGTTAAATAAAATATATTTCAGAATCAATACTACTGAATTTTCTAAAAATTCATTAATTGGTTTTGAGATTATTTGCAATAACACATATAGGATAGGTAGTAATTTGGAATTGGTTTACAGTTATTTACCCGTTGAAGATTCTATTTTAATTAATAAAAAATATTT
>RGVD01000156.1 GCA_010027395.1 Bacteroidota bacterium | reverse complement strand
GAATCAATAACTTCAATTGGCTCTTCTGGTTTTGCCAAAGGCACAAACTGAGAAGAAAACCCTTTATCGAAATCAGCATCGCTAAAAGCCACTTCATCGAAAACAGGTATTTCGTATTCTTCCTCCTCTTCATCAGACGAACCTTCAATAAAATCAATTTGAATCTCTCCTATCCTACCAAGCCATTCTTCCTCGTGAATAAAAGCAGTTGAGACAATTTCTTTCTCTTCTGTTGGCAATATCAAAGATTCATTAAACTCAGTCCAAGGCTCAATAATGGGCTCTTGTTTTTTAACATCGCTAATTTCTGTTGCATCAACAAAACTAGCAGGCACAAGTCCATGTATTGGGTGAAAAACCAATTTTATTTCATCTGTAATTATTTTTTCTTCAAATGTTTGCTCTTTATGCAATTCAGAAGCATATTCATTAGTTTCCTCATCGCTCAAATCATGCAATACCATTTGTTCAAAATCAGGCAATACCGATTCTACTTTGAAATCATAGAAAGGATGGACTTCTTCAGTCTTTTCTTCTACTATTGTATTCTCTTCCTGAATTTCATTTATTGAAAAATCAGGAATTGATTCAACAATCGTTTCCTCAATATTTTCGTTTGAAACTATGTTTTCCAGTTCAACTACCTCTTCTAAATCCTGTGTCAACTCATTTGAAATATTCGAAGACTTTTCGGTTCTTTCTTTTATTAACTGTCTGATGGTTAAGGTAAACTCATCATCTTCATCATTACTAAATTCATTAATCTTATCTGCCGAATCAATATGACTTACTGAACTTAAATTACTATCCTTTTTAACGACTAACCAATCCATAAAATCATGTCCTTCAAGGCTTTCATTTTGCTCTGAATGAATTACTTGAATGGGCTCTCCATCTATGACTTCATTTTTATCAAATTGTTTTTCAAGTTCAATATGATGTTCAATTTCGCTTTCCGCTATATGTTCTAATTCCTCTGTATCTTTAGTTATCTCTTCTTGTTTCTCAGAAACTTCGGGCTCCTCAAAGGTTTGTTGAAAATCAGCCGTATTCTCTTCAGTCCAATTGCTCAGCGGTTCATCAGCAAGTGCTTCTTTCACTTCAATTTCCTCCTCAAAATCCAAAAGATTTTCTGAAGATGGTGCTAAACTTTCATGCTTGAAGGACTCTACATGATCTTCTTCATGTTTTGCTTGAGAATCAGGAAATACAATTATCTCTTCAAGTTCTCCTCTATGGTTACTGATTAAAACTTCTTCACTTATTGAATGAAAGTTTGATTCCGAAATGAGCTGTAATTTTTCTTTATTTTGAATATTATTTGTATCATTAATTTCCTTGTCTGCCGCAACTGTATGCTTTATTTCCAGTTTTTCAGGTTCGATAGAATTGAATATTTCAAGTTCAGGTGTTTCGATTTTCTCTGGTTCAAACCATTCGGGTAAGATATTACTTTGACTAAAAGATGAATTTTCTATTTCTCCTTCCAATGTATCAAAATCAAAATCCACCAACATATCATCATCATCTAAATTTATGAGTGAATTCTCGTCTCTAATATTTTCGAAGCGCACCAAATTACCTGTGGCTAGAGCCAAACTATCCTCGGGAATTAAGTCAACATTTTCTAATACATCCTCAACTAAAGGATGTTGTTTCGCTTCTTCAATTATCGACCTTGCTTCATTCCTCAACTCTTCATCCAAAGCTAGTTCAACTTCATTTAATTCCTCCTTCTCGTGTTTCTCAAAAGGGTGTTCAAATGAATTCCATTGGGTTAAATGATTGGTTTCAGATTCAATTACTGACTCTACTTTTTCAAAAGGTGTTTCTTCAATTGTAGCATCAATTTCATGCTTCGACTCTTCAATTATGGGTAATGATTCTTCTACAATATCTTCTTTGTGATTAACTAAATCAACAGAAGGTTTGTTAATTTTTACTTCCTCAAACATTATTGAACGCTCTTCAATTTGAGGCTCCTCAATTGCCGGCAATTCTTCTTCTACGCCCACAAAATCAGGTTTTGATATTTTTTCAACCCTTAAAGCGGTTGGAATTTCTGCAATGGAATGAAGTTCATCAACACTTTTTAACGGGATACTGTTTATAATTTTATAGAGCACAGATCTATCGCCTGTGATAAGGGCAGTAGCTTTTAATTGCTTTTCATATTCGTAATGTTTGTCATTGCTCATGGCTTTTGCCAAAAGCACATTTGCTGAGCTAAAATAAGGGTACTCTTTAACTATTTCCTTAAGCATAGCAATATGTTCGCTGCCCAGCTCACTGTAATTTTTCAGCAAATGTGTAAATTCCTGCTTATTCAAACCTTACTTTTTTTAGGCAATGTAAGAAAATATTTACCATAGAATAGCTATAATAATCAACACGATGTTGGACTAGAGTTAAATTTATTTCTTATGTAGATTTTTTGATGTAAATCGTAGCAACTAATCATCCCTATTCATATATCCAGGGTTTACCTGTAAAATCTCTATATAACAGGTATTTTTTACGTATTGGCTTATATGTTTGCAGCCCCTCCTGCCATGATTGACGTATATCTTCTTCGCTTTTCCCCTCAGCAATCTGTTTACGAAGTATTGAATTGCCTGCTACTTTATCAAAAAAAGAGTTAAAAAATGTTGACTTTTCTTTTTCTACTTTATATAACTCTTTCAACCAATATAGGTTAATTTTCATATCATAAAACATAAAATTTTTAGCGTATTCAGATAATAAAAAACCTCTACATAGGGTATCTTGAAAAGGAGGCTTTTCTGCTATTCCAGGTAAATTCAAAGGAGTAAAGTTGTAATCACCAATACTATTACCGGGCTTTCCTAAACATTCAAAAGGTTTTTTGGTACCTCTCCCTAAACTCACATTGGTACCTTCAAACAAACACAAACTTGGATATAAAAAAATGGCTTCTGCAGTTGGCAAATTCGGAGAGGGCTTTACTGGCAATCTATACAATTGATCGTGCGTATATTTATCACATTTAATAATTTGTAATTTGCATTGCAATGAATCCTTTAACCATCTCTCTCCATTGATCATTTGAGCATATTCACCAACTGTCATACCATGAACAATTGGCACAGGATGCATACCCACAAATGAACGATAACTTGTATCTAAAACAGGGCCATCAACATAATACCCATTTGGATTAGGTCTATCTAAAATCAAAAGCAGTTTGTTGCTCTCGGCACAAGCCTCCATCACATAATGTAAAGTGCTTATGTAGGTGTAAAATCTCGCACCCACATCTTGTATATCAAAAATAACAATATCGCATTTTGCCATTTGAGCTTCTGTAGGCTTCTTGTTCTTTCCATACAAGGAAATAACCTGAAGTTTGGTTAATGCATCGATTCCAGATTTTACTTTTTCACCTGCACTGTGATCTCCCCTAAATCCATGTTCAGGTGCAAAAATATTTAGAATATTTACCTTTCTTTTTAAAAGTGTATCTACCAAATGTGTGTTTCTTACCATTGAAGTTTGGTTAACCACCAATGCTACTTTCTTATTTTTTAAAAGCGGCAAATATTCATTCATTTTCTCAGCCCCTATTGTTATTTGAGCATTAGAATTCGAGGAAAGACAAATGGAAAGCACAAGTAAAAACAAAAACTGAAAAGAAAAATCTAAAAAAGAAAATGCTTGAATTGCTTGTCTTTGGCTTGGGTAGCTGTATTTGTTTAACATACTTAATATTAATTCTTGTATAAATTATACTTAGGCAATTATTTGAATTTAGCTTATTTTATATCTCAACGCTTGAGCAAAAAAAGCGACACTGGTTTTTCTAAACTCATCGTTAAGATTGCCACACTTGCCGTTGCCCTAAGCATTTTGGTAATGATAGTTGCCATTTCCATTTCGCGTGGTTATCAAAAAGAGATTCAAAACAAGGTCATCGGATTTCATGGTCATATTCAGATAACACCCCTCGATTTAAATAACAGCATTGAAGGTTTACCCATTAGAAGGGATAGTATTTTTGAGCAAATTGCCAGAGGCTATAATGGTGTAGTGCATTTCGAACCTTATGCCACCAAAACGGGTATCATCAAAACAAAATCTGACTTTAAAGGTGTGATTTTAAAAGGTATTGACCAAAATTATAATTGGACTTTTATCCGAAACAATTTAAAGGAAGGCAGTGTTTTTAGCCTTTCGCAGAGTAAAGTGAGCAATGATGTGGTTATCTCGAAAACCACAGCAGACAGGCTAAACCTACATTTGAATGATGCCATGTATGTTTATTTCATACAGGACCCACCTCGGGTAAGAAAATTCAATATTGTAGGTGTTTTTGATTCAGGGTTAAGCGAATTGGATGAGATTTATGCATTTGTAGATATGCGTCAATGCCAAAGACTGAATGCATGGGGCGATAGCCTTATCAGTGGCTATCAAATCAACACTACTTCTTTTTCAAATATTGACTCAGAACTAGACAAACTAAGTAATATCACGCCTTACACTATGGGACTTCAAAGCGTGAGCAGCACATACCCATCATTGTTTAGTTGGCTTAGTTTACTTGATACAAATGTGCTTATCATCATCATCCTTATGATAGTTGTAGCATGTATCAATATGATTACGGCTTTACTAATTTTGATTATTGAGCGCAGTCACATGATTGGCATCTTAAAAGCGATGGGAGCTAAAAGAAGACTTATAAGCAGAATCTTCCTTTTGATGGCTTCACGCATTATACTCTTAGGATTGCTGATTGGAAATGTAACAGGTATTGGCTTGTGTTTACTTCAACAAAAATTTGGTTTTATCAAGCTTAATCAGAAAGACTATTTCATCAGCCAAGTGCCCATTGACTTATCGTTTGATGTAATAGCTATGATCAATATTTTCTCATTTATAATTAGCGTTATGGTTTTGCTACTTCCATCATTATATGTAGCAAAAATAAAACCCGCTAAGGTAATTAAGTGGGATTAAAAAAGGATTTTGGAATTAGGCAGAAGGATTGAGGTTATTTTAATTATAATTCAGAAATAATCTTTCAATCATATTATTAAAAAAATGAAAAACGCAAACAGACAACTCATATTTATTTTCATCACCATATTGATAGATGTTATCGGCTTGGGGATTATCATACCTGTTATACCTAAGTTGATTCAAGAATTAAGTGGACAAGGGCTGAGCGAAGCCTCTCAATATGGAGGTTGGCTGATGTTTTCTTATGCCATCATGCAATTTTTATTTTCACCCATTTTAGGTGGATTGAGTGATAAATTTGGTCGAAGACCTGTCTTGCTTATTTCATTGTTCGGACTTGGTATTGACTATATATTTATGGCTTGGGCACCCAGTATGTCATGGCTTTTTTTAGGACGTATTATTGCGGGCGTTTCAGGAGCTAGTTTCACCACCGCAACTGCTTATATTGCCGATATCAGCGAGCCAGAGAAACGTGCGCAAAACTTCGGTTTAGTTGGTGCGGCATTTGGATTGGGTTTCATTATTGGACCGGTAGTTGGTGGCATTTCAGCGCAATGGGGTGCTCGAATTCCCTTTATGGCAGCCTCTGTACTCACGTTAATAAATTTCTTATATGGTTACTTCTTCATTCCAGAATCTTTGGATTGCAATAATCGAAGAAATTTTGAATGGAAAAGGGCAAACCCTGTTTCATCTCTGTTAAACTTAAAAAGATATCCCGCAGTGTCTTCATTAGCAGCTTGCCATATGCTTATGTACATTGCCTCTCATGCAGTTCAATCAAATTGGTCTTATTATACCATGCTTAAATTTAGTTGGAACGAAGCCATGGTCGGCTACTCACTTGGTTTTGTAGGTGTTTTGGTGTCCTTGGTACAAGGAGGATTAATCAGGATTGTTATACCTAAAATTGGACAGGTGAAATCCATTTATGCAGGCTTGGCATTTTACGCAATTGGCTTATTGCTTTTTGCATTTGCCTCTTCAAGTTGGATGATGTATGCTTTTTTAATTCCCTATTGCTTGGGTGGTTTGGCAGGACCGGCTTTACAGGGTTATATTTCAAATCATGTGCCTGCTAACGAGCAAGGGGAATTGCAAGGTGCACTTACTAGTTTGATAAGTTTAACTTCCATCATAGGTCCTGTGTTAATGAATGGCTTATTTGCTTATTTCACATCAGCCGAAACACCTTACTATTTCCCTGGAGCACCCTTTATTTTAGCCTCAATGATGATAGTTGTGAGTATTTTTCTTGCAGTAAAATCTTTTACTCAAAAAAAACACCAATTTCCTTTGTAGGCATTTTCTACCATTCATCAATATCAATAAAATTGTATTTATGACTAATGGTAATTCCAATAAAAATACTTTGTGGAAGGTGATCGTATCCGAAGTTTAAAACCACAGTATTACC
>RGVD01000155.1 GCA_010027395.1 Bacteroidota bacterium | reverse complement strand
AAAAGTTCATGGTATCCATTACAATTAGTTTTGGACGCTTGGTTAATCTTTCAATTACCGTTTGTTGAACCTTTGGTGTTAAATTACCTAACATCAAATAATCGCAGTTTTGATAAGCATCTGGAATGATTGGGTCAAAACCACCTAACACATTTAACTCTGTCGTTATGGTGTCTCTAGAATTCATATCGGTGTGGTATTTACCACTCCAAAAGAATGATTTTTCACCTTTTTTCACTTGTAAACCTTCTGTGTTTACACCATGTGTGTTCAAATGGGAAATAAATTCATTTGGGAAGTCATCACCCACCACAGCTACTAAATTTACATTCTGTGTAAAATATGATGATGCCAGGGCTATGTAAGAAGCGGCCCCACCAACAATCTTATCGGTTTTGCCAAAGGGGGTTTCGATAGCATCAAATGCCACGCTACCAACTACTAATAAACTCATAAAAATATTTTTTTAAATTTTTCGTTACAAATATTGCGTATTTAATTCTATAAACCTATCATTGCACTCCCAAAAGGAAAAATTCCTTGATAGCTCAGCTGGTTAGAGCGAGTGACTGTTAATCACTAGGTCCCTGGTTCGAGTCCAGGTCAGGGAGCAAAATAAAAAAAGCCACCAATAGGTGGCTTTTTTTATGGTATTAATTTTGGATCCCGATGCAATAGCTGTGTGAAGTATGAGCAACAGATATGCAATCGGGGAGTCCAGGTCAGGGAGCACAAAAAAAAAAGCCTTTAAGAAATGTGAGGCTTTTTTGTGTTTACAAGCTTTTGGCAATTTTATATTCCGCTAAAACAAACTAAATTGATGAATGTTGGCGAATTATAAAAATATTTAACAGCATTCATTAACCAAAACAAAGCGATTTTTTGAGACCATAACGAAATTTTACCATTATTAATTAAGCGGCATTTATACCAAAGCTGCGTAAGTCCTCAATTCATTCAAAAATTGGCTTGAGAATAGACTAGCTCGAAGATCATAGACCGACCAATAGCTTTCTTAGTAATTTGAGTGGGCTACTGCCTGAAGAGTGTGGTCTTCCCTTGCACTATTACTTGTGCTTCACATCCCAATTTTATAGCCAAATTTTCATTTTGATGGCCCGAAGGGAAATTGTAAAACAAGGGATAATTATATTCCGATACTGCTTCAGCTATAATTTCTTCGCAGGTTTTGTTAAAAGCAAAAGGAGCATCGTTCTCGTTCATTTTTGTCATCCCTCCCACCAATAATGCCTTGAGGTTTTTCAGTTTACCTGCACGTTTAAGGGCGATCATCATTCTATCAATATGGTAATAATACTCACCAATGTCTTCAATAAATAAGATTTTTCCATCCCAATCCATATCGCTTTTGCTACTTAATATGCTGTATAAAACTGATAGATTACCGCCAACAACAATACCCTTAACGTTTGAATTTCTATTAAGAACATGGGTTGGAAAGCTGTAGTTAATTGCTGTGCCAATAAGGGCTTCTTTTAGACTATAGTCAGATTTAGGATCCTGACCCATAGTAATTGGCATACAGGAATGAATGGTTTGGATATTACAATTTTTTTGGATGTGAGAATGCAAAATAGTTAGGTCGCTAAACCCACATATCCATTTTGGGTTTTTGCTGAAATGAGTAAAATCCAATAGGTCTATCATTCTAACAGTGCCATAACCACCTCTTGCTCCAATGATAGCTTTTATAGTTTCATCATCCAATAACTTTTGAAATGCATTAGCTCTTATTTCATCACTACCTGCTAGTGCATTTTCATAATCATATATACAATCGCTTAATACTACTTTTAATCCCCATGATTCAAACGTTCTTACTGCTGGAATAATGATTTTTTCATCAACATGCCTTGCAGTAGCTGCAACAGCAATGGTATCTCCTGCTTTTAAATATGGGGCTTTCATGATTTAGCGAAGCTTATGTATATTTATCATTAAACTTAATTTTCAAATCAGTAACGATTTGTTTTACCTCTTGCTCTTTGTCTTTATCACATATAATTAAAGCATCAGGAGTGTCAACTACAATAATATTGCTAAGACCTTTTACTACCAGTACTTTGTTATCTTCAGATCTTGATTTGTTGATTAAGCTATTTTCAACCTCATACGTGAAAATATTTTTTCCTTGGATTGCATTGTTACTTTCATCCTTATTAGAAATATCGAATAAAGAAGTCCAAGTACCTAAATCACTCCAACCAAATTCACTTGGAATAACAAATACATTGTCTGCTTTCTCCATTATACCATAGTCAATAGAAATAGATTTACATTCTTCATAAAATTTTCTTACAGTTTCGGTTTCTTCTGCAGTATTAAGTGCATCTAATTTTTCATCAAATAAATCGTACTGCTCAGGTAAATATTGTTTGAAAGCCTTTCTAATGCTTGAAACACCCCAAATAAATATTCCAGCATTCCACAAAAACTCACCCGTTTCAACAAACATCTTTGCAATTTCAATGCTTGGTTTTTCTGTGAATGTCTTCACTTTATGAATACCTGGAACGGGCTCATTTTCTAAAAATTGAATATAGCCATATCCCGTATCAGGTCTGCTTGGTCTGATACCCAAAGTTACCAATGCATGATTTTTTTTCGCATAATTCATTCCAAGTTCAACATAATCTGAGAACTTGTGACTGTCTATAATAAGATGGTCGCTTGGCGCCACAATACAAATTGCATGGGTATTAATCTTATAGATTTTAGCGCATGTATATGCGATACAAGCAGCAGTATTTTTAGCAGTTGGCTCACCTAGTATGCAACTTTCAGGCATATTTGGCAATTGTTCTTTCACTAAACCTACATAGGCAACATTTGTGATAATAAAAATATTTTCAGGCAAAAAGCTTTCTAAAAACCTTTCATAGGTCTGTTGTAAAAGTGTTTTCCCTGTACCAAGTATATCTATGAATTGTTTCGGATAATGACTTCTACTTGCGGGCCAAAACCTACTACCAACTCCACCTGCCATAATGATGGCATAATTATTCTTGTTTTTTTCCATGTATAATTTTTATCAATCTTAAATAAAAAATACCAAACAAAGTATTATTATTGAATGAACTTATGTACCGCAAATAAATACCTAAACCTTTATTTTTAAAAACTGTATTTATACACTACATTCGTATTCCTTTTTTTATGAAAAAGTATTGATATGAAGGATGTTAAGAAAAAAAAAGAAACAAAGTCTGCCAAAACTGTAAAAGTTACTAAGTCTACTCATACGGAAGATGTGCATGTTGAACCAACAGAAATAGTAAGCCGTGCTGTAAAACCCAAAGTGCCTACCATTGGTGTATTAGACCTCAAAAAGGCACTCCAAGAGTATTTTGGATTCGATTCGTTTAAAGACGAACAGGAGAAAATTATACGCAATCTGCTAGAAGGACAAGACATTTTTGTTATCATGCCTACTGGAGGCGGAAAGTCAATGTGTTATCAGTTGCCGGCTTTGATTAGCCAAGGTACAGCAATTATCATTTCTCCTCTTATAGCTTTGATGAAGAACCAAGTGGATCAAATTAGATCTCTTGGAAATGAGAATGTGGCTCATTTCTTGAACTCATC
The DNA here is from genome assembly GCA_010027395.1 of Bacteroidota bacterium. GTDB lineage: Bacteria > Bacteroidota > Bacteroidia > UKL13-3 > UKL13-3 > RGVD01. The sequence continues at coordinate 2,831 of RGVD01000155.1, read as the reverse complement.
ATTAAACAAGACCGAAATTGCCCAAGTAAAAAACGACATCAGTGCTGGGCACACAAAAATGCTTTATATAGCCCCTGAAACACTTAAAAAAGATGAAACGATTGATTTTCTAAAATCAATTAAAATTTCTTTTGTGGCTGTTGATGAAGCCCATTGTATTTCAGAATGGGGTCATGATTTTAGACCTGAATACCGCAGAATTAAAGCCATGATTAAGGAAATAGAAGATGTTCCGGTTATTGCCTTAACTGCTACTGCTACCCCAAAGGTGCAAGCAGATATTCAGAAAAATTTACAGATGTTGGATGCAAAGGTCTATAAATCTTCATTCAATAGATCTAATCTATATTACGAAGTTAGATCAAAAGGCAAGAAAGGTGATGCCATTAAGGATATCATTGCCTATATCAAGCCTAAGAAACATAAATCGGGAATTATTTATTGCTTAAGCCGTAAAAAGGTAGAAGAAATTTCGAGTATGCTTGTGGCCAACGGTATCAAGGCATTGCCATATCATGCGGGACTTGATGCCAAAGTGAGAGCAGATCATCAAGATAAGTTTTTGATGGAAGATGCAGATGTGATTGTTGCTACCATTGCATTTGGTATGGGAATTGACAAGCCAGATGTACGTTTTGTAATACATTATGATATACCTAAAAGTATTGAAGGATACTATCAAGAAACAGGTCGCGCTGGTAGAGATGGATTAGAGGGTGAGTGTGTTCTTTACTATAATCCTGCTGATGTAGATAAACTTGAAAAATTTTTAAAAGACAAACCTGTTGCCGAAAGAGAAATAGGGGAGTTGTTGATATTTGAAACACAGGCCTTCGCTGAAACTTCAGCTTGTAGACGTAAATTTTTATTGCATTATTTTGGTGAAGAGTTTGATGAAAACAAATGCCAAGGAATGTGCGACAACCACCGTCATCCAAAAGAAAAAGAGGATGCAACTGAGGCAGCAAAATTAGTTCTTGAAACTATAAATGCTGTAAAAGGTAAACATGTTATTAAAACCATTTGTGAGATTATTGTAGGTAAAAAATCACATGAAGTTACACTCAGCGGACACGAGACCTTAGCTCAATTTGGCAAAGGCAAAGATAAAGACGAAAATTATTGGAAATCAGTAGTTAGGGTTGTTTTGCTAAATGGATATATAACCAAAAACATCGAAAACTACGGGTTGTTAAGTGTTAACGAAAAAGGTGAAGAGTGGTTAAAGAAACCTGTCAAAATTGAAGTTTCAATTGATCGGACTTTTGAGAAATTTTACGATGATGATGAAGATAATTCTCAAGTTGAGAATGTATATGATGAGGACTTATATAATGATTTAAAGGTGTTGGTGAAAAAGGTTGCCAAAGAAAAAAATCTACCTCCTTATATCATTTTCCAAGATGGTACCCTTCAAGAAATGGCCTTCCGTTACCCAACGGATATGGAAGAACTGCAAAAAATACCCGGTGTAAGTCCAGGAAAAGCTAGCAAGTTTGGAAAACCATTTGTTGAAGCAATTGCTAAATATGTAAAAGACAATGGCATTGAGAAATCAAATGACATTATCATCAAATCTTTGGTAAATAAATCAGCTAAGAAGATTGCTATTATTACCAATATTGATAAAAAAATAGGTTTAGACGATATTGCACGCAGTCAAAACATGAGCAAAGAAGAATTGCTAAATGAGATTGAGAACATCGTGTATTCTGGTACCAAACTAAATTTGAAAAGATACCTTTACGATTTAGCAGACGAAGAAACCATTGGTTATGTAATGGATTTCTTTAGAACCACGCCTGAAAACATGATTGATGCGGCTATGAGTGAGTTTGGTGACGAGTTTAGCAAAGATGATTTACATTTGATGCTTATTCATTTTGTAAGTGAAATGGGTAATTAAACCAAGCACGAATAAAACAAGAAAGGCTTCTCATCGAGAAGCCTTTCTTGTTTTATTGTAGTTATAATTAGTGTTTAAAATGTCTGATACCGCTAAAGTACATAGCCATCTTGTTTGCATTGCAGTAGGTAATTGATGCATCGTCTTTAATCGAACCACCAGGTTGAATAACGGTTTTGATGCCTTCATTATAAGCTATTTCAACACAATCTGGGAATGGGAAGAAAGCATCACTGCTCATTACAGTGCCATTCAAATCAAACTCAAATCCTTTTGCTTTGCTTATTGCTTGTTTCAAAGCATCTACACGGCTGGTTTGTCCGCATCCAATGCCAACCAATTGCTTGTTTTTAACCAATACAATGGTGTTTGATTTGGCATGTTTACAAATAATATCTGCAAACAACAAGTCGCTGATTTCGTTTTCTGAAGCGGCCACATCCGTTACTTGTTTTAGGTCACTGGCTTTTAGAACCACCGAATCTTTATCTTGCTTAATCATACCATTTAAAACCGAACGGAACAATTGTGTTTTAGGTAATTTTCCTTTTAACTTTAATATGATTCTGTTCTTCTTAGTTTGAAGGATAGTCAAGGCTTCGGCTGAATAATCTGGAGCAATTACCACTTCAAAAAATATTTTATCCATTTCAGAAGCAGTAGCATCATCTACCGCTTTGTTTAAAACAATAACCCCACCAAAAGCCGAAACTGGGTCGCCTGCTAATGCATCTTTCCAAGCGTTTGCAATGGTATCACGAGATGATAAGCCACATGGATTATTGTGTTTGATAATAGCAACTGTTGGTTCGGTAAAGTCTTCTATTAAATTCACCGCAGCATCTATGTCTAATAAGTTATTATATGAGAGTTCTTTGCCATGTAATTTTTCCAACAACTCATTTAAGTTGCCATGGAAAACGCC
>RGVD01000154.1 GCA_010027395.1 Bacteroidota bacterium | reverse complement strand
GGACAAACCTCTTGACAAGAAGCAAAGAAAAAATTAGCTATAAATATTTTGTTTTGAAAACTTGCAAGGTTTAATTTTCTACCTCTTTGGTCTGTAACCACAAAATCAGGAATAGAATAATATATAGTGTCTTTTTGGTTAATTCCATCAGGGGCAATTCTCTCGCCTAAATAGGGAAGTCTTTTAAAACTGGTATTACCAGCTTTCAAGAAAAAGTAAACTAAAAAGGGGATTAAAATAACCCCCGCTGCTATGTAGAATGATTTTTTCACTAGATATTATCTCAAATCAAAAGTATATCCACCTTCAATAAGCACAAGCCAAATAAGTATTAGTACTAGCATAAAAGGAAGTATAATAATACCGGCCAAAGCCTTGCGTTCAAATTTCATATGCATAAAAACCGCAACGATATAAAAAGCTTTAACAACGCCTAATAGTATGAATAATGTATTTTTCCACATTGAATGATATGAAAGCAATGCGAAATACAATACTATATCAATAACGGTAAGAAATGATAAAATCCAAAATGTTCTCCAAATTTGTTTTTTAATATCAGCTGGAGACTCGGTATGCTCTAAATGTTCTGTATGTTCCATATTATTTATTAGAATAAGTTATGTGTGTAATTGCTAAAAATTAGATCAAATAGAAGAATGTAAATACAAACACCCAAACTAAATCTACAAAATGCCAATATAAACCTACTTTTTCAACCATCTCGTAGTGACCGCGTCTTTCGTAGGTGCCATCTAAAACATTTACATAGATAATGAAATTGAGCACCACACCCGACAAAACGTGAAAACCATGGAAGCCAGTCACAATAAAAAATAGGGCCGCAAATGCGGTTGGTCCAAAAGGATTTCCATGAAGTGAAGCACCTTCAGTAATGAATTGAGTCCATTCCCAAGCTTGGCAACTTAAAAAAGCAATACCACCAAAAATGGTAAGAAGCATATAAAACGCGACTTCTTTTTTAGCATTTCTATGTCCAGCTTCAACAGCCAATACCATTGTAACCGAACTAAATATAAGCACAAATGTCATTAAACTTACAAAGAATAACGGTAAATGTAAACCATGTAAAAATGGGAAGTGATTAAATACTAACTCAGGCAATGGCCAATGTTCAGGTGAAAATAAATGTGCCTCTCTCATTGCCTCTACAAAATTTTCAGCAGTATGAGACAGAGGTTTAACTATTTCATTAGCCCCAGAAGCTGGGAAAGTAAATCTAATAAAGCCATAAGTAACTAATAAAGATGAGAATGAAAACGCATCTGAAAGTAAAAAAATCCACATCATTAGTTTACCATAACTTACTGTGAATGGAGATTTTCCTCCGCCCCATGTAAGTTTCTTTTCGGCTTCAAGTGTAGTAGTGTTTGCCATTTTTTTATTCTATTTAATTAATGTTTCAATTATATAATTCTATCTGTACATTTTGAAGAAAATAAATAAATATGCCCACAAAATACCTATGAAATGCCAGTAGGTAGCGCACATACTTAAATATAACATACTTTTTTTATGAACTTTGTATCTAAAGGTTTGTAATAACATGATAGACACAAATACCAATCCACCTATCACATGCAACATATGCACCCCTGAAATCACATAAATAAATGAGCCAGATGGATTGCCTACCAAATAAACGCTATTCTTTACCAATTCTTTCCAACCTTGATATTGCAAAAAACAAAACGCAACTCCCAAGACCATCGTTAAAAGCAAGGTTAATTTAGTTTTACTAATCTCATCTTTTCTGGCCGAAACAAAAGCCATTTGCATAAAAATACTGCTTAATATTATTGTAATCAAATTATATGCAAATACAGCAGGTAAATCAAATAACTCCCAATTTCCTTCTCCCCTTCTAACAATGTAAGCACTTGTGAAAGCGGCAAAAAGCATTACACTTGCCACAATAATCAACCACAAACCAAATTTCTTCGGATTGATAAAATCATTTTCGCGTTCGTCCGTTTTGCTTAATTCATTAATCATATCTGCTTTCATTTCCTTTATATTTTATCTAACCAAAATGCCAATTGCACCAAAGGCAAATAAATAAATGCCGAAAACATTAGTCTCTTTGCGGATGCTATGTCACACGATTTAAACAACAAATAAGCATTGTAGCTCATCCAAATTCCACCTGATACAGCAATAACAGTCGAAATTATGCCAGCAAATCCCAAATACGCGGGTAACATTCCAAAAGGTATTAATACCAATGTAAATGCCAATGTTTGCAAAGCTGTCCCTTTATCACGGCCGGGTGTAGATGGAAGCATTTTAAAACCAGCACGCTTGTAATCATCATCTAGCAACCAAGCCACACTCCAGAAATGTGGAAATTGCCAGAAAAATTGAATTCCAAAAAACACCAAGGCTTCAATACCAATAGTGCCTGTGAAAGCAACCCAACCCAACATGGCAGGCACTGCACCAGGGAAAGCACCCACCAATACTGATATGGGAGAAACTCTTTTTAGTGGTGTGTAGATGAAAGCATAGGATAATAGTGAAGCTAAGGCCAATAAACTGCTTGTTTTATTCAGGTAATAACCAATTAAGGTTACACCAATTAAACCCAAAAGGGTGCAAAAAATAGCTGCTTCTGAGATAGAAATTCTATTGGTAGCCAATGGTCGGTTGGCAGTTCTGTGCATTAATTTATCAAAATCTTTTTCAATAATTTGATTGATACCATTAGCCGACCCTGTAACAAAAAAACCACCTAACGCCAACATAGATAGCTCAAACCAATTAATGGAATGGCCCATAGCAGCAGTTAAATAAGTAACTACTGAAGAAAAAACTACCAAAAGGCTAAGTCTTAACTTAACCAATAACAAGTAGTCTTTCAACTTTGCACTTATTGATTCTGACTTTACTAAGTTTATTTCTATTATTTCTTTCACTCTATTTTGTTATTGTTTGTAATGTTTAACAACTATCCTAAGCTGAAGGCAATTATTAAACTATATTTTTTTAGTCTTAAAAAATGCAAGTATGAAGATAAACATCTGTAAACCTGCTGTTAAGCTACCAAGCGTTAAATGAACACTTTGCAAGTAGCCGGGAAAACCAAAAAGACTAAGTACTTTTCCTGTAAATGCCTGAACGGCCATTAACAGAATCAATCCTAAACCTGATCTGTATACTAACGAATTTCTGTCGAAGGTCTTTTTGTATTGAAACATTAATAAAATCGAAACAAGTAAATTTAAAATAGACCAACTTCTGTGAAATTTAAAGACATTTCCTAATTCATCTATCCATAGAAATCTGTTGTCAATTCTCTTTGCTATTTCATCAACCATTTCTCTCACTTGGGTTCCACTAATAGTTTGTACAATTGAAATAATAATAGTTAAAATCAAAAGGGGTTTAATCCATTTATTTTCTTGTATTTGTTCAATCACAAAACTTTGAGAACTTGTTATAGTATATATTAACAATCCTACTATTGCTAGAGCTAACAGCATGTGAATGCTTATCAAACTTACAGCTAAATCTGTAGAGACAACCTTAGATCCAATCCATCCCTCAAACCCAACCAATATAAAGGCTAAGAAACTCAACCAAAATATTTTCTTATTTGGGGTTTTAAGATAAGGATATGCAAAAACGATTGTTAGAAAAATTAAAAAACCGATAACAACACCAATCAAACGATTCACATATTCTGTCCATGTTTTGAAAGTGTCGAAATCAGCTATCTCTTTTCCATTAACAGAGAATTGTGTTTTATAATCACTTGGTAATTGACTGATATCTGTGGGTGGAACATACTGTCCAAAACACTTTGGCCAATCAGGACAACCCATTCCACTGCCAGTGCTTCTTACCAGTCCTCCGACAAAAATTAAAAAGAACACTGCGGTTATGGTAGCTATACCAAATTTTCGAAACCGCCTTTCATATTTTTTTTCTTCTAACAATGAATTATCCCGCGAAACCAAACAACCTTTTCAAACCAGCAAACATCACAACCTCTTTTACTTGAGCTTGCATTGGTGGCGCTTCAGTATGATGAGGAACAGCAGGGGCTTTTGGCTCTACCATTGGATCTCCGTTTTGAGACTCATCAGGAATGTTTTGAGGAATAAAATCACTTTCTTCCCCTGGTTTGCTATAATCATATGGCCAACGATATACATGAGGAATTTCTCCTGGCCAATTGCCGTGCAGGTGTTCTACAGGGGCTGTCCATTCTAATGTATTTGATTCCCAAGGATTTTTTGGTGAGCGTTTTCCATTTCTAATGCTGTAAAAGAAGTTGAACAAAAATACCAATTGTGCGATACCACCTAAAATAGCAGCGATGGTGATAAATTGGTTCATATCAATAAACACATTGAATTGGTCATATGCAGTATTTGCATAATATCTTCTAGGCACACCAGCTAATCCCATAAAGTGCATCGGGAAAAATACACAATACGCTGAAATGAAAGTTAACCAAAAGTGAATGTATCCTAATGATTTACTCATCATGGTTCCAAACATTTTAGGATACCAATGGTAAATACCACTCATCATACCAAAAATGGCAGCACTACCCATTACTAAATGGAAGTGAGCAACTACGAAGTAGGTATCATGTAAATTAATATCTAAAGCAGCATTACCTAAATATATACCTGTTAATCCACCAGAGATAAAGAATGAAACCAAACCAATGGCAAATAACATGGCAGGAGTAAGTTTGATATTACCTTTCCAAAGAGTAGCTAAATAGTTAAAGGTTTTTACCGCAGAAGGAACGGCAATAATTAAAGTACCTAACATGAATACTGAACCTAAGAATGGATTCATACCCGTCATAAACATGTGGTGTCCCCAAACGATAAATGAAAGGAACGCAATAGCAAGTATTGATATTATCATCGCTCTGTAGCCAAAGATTGGTTTACGCGAGTTGGTAGCAATTACTTCTGAAGTAATACCCAAAGCAGGTAATAAAATGATATAAACTTCTGGGTGACCTAAGAACCAGAATAAATGTTGGAATAATACTGGAGAACCACCTGTCCTTTCAATACCGCCAGCTAATTCAGCAACAATTTCGTTTAGGTAAAAAGAAGTTCCAAAACTTCTATCAAATACAAGTAACAATGAACCACCAAGTAAAACTGGGAATGATAACAAACCTAAAACAGCCGTAATTAAGAAGGCCCAAATAGTTAAAGGCATTCTTGTCATTTTCATTCCTTTTGTGCGCATGTTCAATACAGTAGTGATGTAATTGATACCACCTAACAAGGCAGAAACAATAAACAATACCATTGCCACTAACCACAATGTCATACCAGCACCTGAGCCAGGAATGGCTTTAGGCAACGCTGACAATGGCGGGTAAACAGTCCAACCTGCTGAAGCTGGCCCACCTTCTACGAATAATGAGCATAATAATACGATAGAAGATATAAAGAAAAACCAGTATGAAAGCATATTCATAAAAGGTGATGCCATATCTCTAGCTCCTACTTGAAGAGGTATTAATAAATTAGAAAAAGTTCCACTTAAGCCAGCAGTTAACACATAAAATACCATGATGGTACCATGTATTGTAATTAAAGCTAAGTAAAAGTTAGGATCAAGTTTCCCATCCTTACCCCAATGACCTAAAATCGATTCAAAAAAAGCAAATTTTGTATCTGGGTAGGCAAGTTGAAGACGAAAAACAAGTGACATTAACATACCGATGGTTCCCATGATGATACCAGTTATTAGAAACTGTTTTGCAATCATCTTGTGATCCATACTGAAAATGTATTTGCTTACAAAATTCTCTTCATGATGTGCATGTTCCTCGTGGTGTCCTGATGCATCATGATTGTCATGTGTGTTACTCATATAAAACGTTTGTTTAATTTTATTTATTAATTAATTTAAAGCTACTTCTTTTTTATCTTCTTTTTTGCCATTTGCAGTAGGAGTAGCTACCTCTTCTGCTTTTGGAGCTGTCGCCTTATTGACAAGAGCTGGTTGCTCTTTCATCCATTTTTCATATTCAGCTTGACTCTCAATGATAATTTTCATTTTCATTCTATAGTGAGCTGAACCACATATTTTATTACACAAAAGAGCGTAATCAAAAGTTGGTTGATTTAATTTTGCTCTCATATCAGCGGTAGTAACTGTAGGTATGAACTCTAATTGAGTAGGTAAACCCGGAACTACGTTCATTTGAGCTCTAAAATGCGGGAAGTAAGCACCATGAATTACATCCTTAGCTCTGAAGTGAAAATGAACAGGTATGCCAACAGGTAAATGTAATTCATTTGTAATTACGTCATCAAAGGCTTTCTCATCAGTGGTATCAACACCTAAAGAATTGATAACACCTACTGTTCTGAAATCGTGAAAGCCTAGTTTGTTATCAGTACCAGCATATCTTACGTTCCATCCAAACTGATATCCAAAAATTTCAACATTAACAGCCTTTTCATCTTTTTG
>RGVD01000153.1 GCA_010027395.1 Bacteroidota bacterium | reverse complement strand
GAATCCATTTTATGCTTGGTCAAATCTTCAACCTCAACGGTTCTGAAAGCACCTAAACCATTGTGCAAAGTGATATCAGCAAATCTAACTCCCTTAATCTCAAGTCGCATCATCAACTCTCGAGTAAAATGAAGACCTGCAGTTGGAGGAATAACCGCACCTACATTTTTAGCAAATATGGTATTGAATCTTTCTTTATCTATTTTCTCAACAGGCCTGTCGATGTATTTAGGCAATGGCATTTCGCCTAATTTTTCAATGGTTTTCCAAAGTTCTTCATCAGGGCCTTCGAATAAGAAACGAATGGTACGACCGCGAGAAGTAGTATTATCAACCACTTCAGCCACTAAATCATCATTTCCAAAATACAATTTATTTCCAACACGAATCTTTCTAGCAGGGTCAACCAACACATCCCAAAGCTTCATTTCTTTGTTCAATTCTCGTAGCAAGAATACTTCAATTTTAGCACCTGTTTTTTCTTTGCTACCATATAAGCGAGCAGGAAAAACTTTGGTATTGTTAAGGATCATAACATCCTTATCGCTAAAATATTTTAAAATGTCTTTGAATTCTTTGTGTTCTATCTTGCCTTTTTTGCGATCTAAAACCATCAATTTGGCTTCGTCTCTATTTTCAGCTGGATATTTTGCGATTAAACTATCTGAGAATTGGAACTTAAATTGTGATAACTTCATTTAGTATTATTTAGTGTTATAGCATTATTTAGGCTAAAATACCTAAATTTTCGGACTGCAAATGTAATTTTATCTGGCAAAAAGTCAACAAATAAAAATTGCGAGTAGATATTACCAATTTCTAGCCTACTTAAATAGAACCCTTATCCCTTAAACCTCTCCCCTTTACCCTATTTCTTCTCAGGCGGATGACTCATCCAAATATTCACACTATCAGGTATTTCCTCAACAACAACTTTACAGAGTCCATGTTGTTTGAGTAAGCCCAGATGTTTTGCTGCTTTTTCAGACATATCAATTAATCGTTTTCGGTGGTAGGGTCCACGGTCGTTTATTCTAACAATAACCCATTTTTTATTCCTAGGATTGGTGACTTTAACCTTGGTGTTGAAAGGCAAGGTTCTATGCGCTGCAGTAAGTAATTTTCGTCTATATCGCTCTCCATTAGCAGTCCTTCTGCCTTCAAACTTTCGATGATAATAAGAGGCAACTCCCTTTTTATAATACAATCCGTATCCCTTGGATGAAGTATCAGATAAATAATTAGGTAATTCTTTAATTAACTGAGCAACAGTTAATTGAGGTAAAAAAAATAATACGAATAATAATAGATTTTTTATGATTGCTATATGTGTTTTTAAAAATTTAATAAGGCAATCTAAAAAAAAATCGACAAATCGAACTAAAAAAATTTTGGTGATAGGTTAGTAAAATACATTAAAACTTTCATTATGTTTTAGTTAGGTCAAATAAAATGGTTAGAAAACTTAACCTAGGATGTATAGTTAAAACTAAACATCAAAATAAAAATTTTCTAACCTTTATGTTTGGAATTTAACTTATTGAGATTAATAATTTTTCAGTGATTATGATAAATTAGGTTTGACAATTGCTTTTAACAGCGTTATAAAATCAAAATCTAAAAGTATAATAAAACTGCTACCTTTATTAATATCTGGAAGTTTGAATTATTATGTTTAAATATTTAATTTCATGATTGATTGTGGTGTAATTTACCCATAATGCTAAAATAAATACCGTGCTTCCATCCTACCCATGTGAAGCATATCTGCATTACCTGATTGGCGACCATCATAATTAATGTTCAACTGAAGGCTTTGTCCAACGCGCTGCTGAAGGCTAATATTCCATAATTGATTTTTACCAATAATAAAGCCCTGTAGCATATCATAAGCCAAATTTCCAGATGCCTCACCAGTATAATTTACTTCATAGTAGCTATATCTTGTGCTTAACACACCCACTTGGGTAATATTATACCTAGCTTCGAAACCTACTTCCCCAATATTGCCTTTCTGACCACCATACAATTCTTTATTTACCCCTTCAAAATAGCTATAATTAAAACTTGCCCTGAAATTAGTTGTAGGCTGATAAATCAATTTAGGTTTAAATTCATTGTAGTTATAATCGTAATTAGTTGAACTAAAGAACTGCGAGGAAAGTGAACGATTACCAATGTTTAGGTTAGCATTAAGACTCCACTCTCGGCTAAAATTCCATCTAAGATTGATACCTCTTTCGTTTCGTTCTCTCGATTCAATTCCATTGGTCAAATAAGATCTTGTTTTATTGTCTTGGTAATTTATATCAAAGCCAAATACTGAGTGGCTACGATTGAAAAACAAAGTATTTTTAACCAAAGATGCCAAACTAATTAATGATGTATCAATTGTGTTTGCAAATGGATTGATAAAGTCGAAATTATCCGATACCAATGTTTTGCGATCAATCTTTAAGGCGGTTTGATTATACCATTTAGCTATAAATTTATGCCAACCTTTAGCATTGTTCCAAACAGATGATGGGTTAACATTTATTGTTTGATTAAACTGGTTTGTGTTGGTCCTTATAAGAGTTGTAGTTGGCAAAAAAACTCGAATAAAATTGGCAAAATTCCTATCAACAAAAGAGGCAATCACAAACTCGTTTAGTTGTTGTTTGCCGTCTCCATTAAAATCCTTCCAAACATACAAACCCTGTCCAAAAGGCACTTCAAGATATTGATAATCCCTTCGAAGTTCATTACCCGAACCCAACTGAAAATAGGTATTTGCAGTAAATACTCTCTTCAAAAAGCCATAGTCATACTCAATACGAGTAAGCAAAGTTTGTTCAGGTTTGAGCTTGCTAAAGGCCATATCATTGATAGTAAATTCTCTGTAAGTAAAATCAACATTGAGTCTATTAAAATTCTTTTGTATCCACTGCATATTTGAGTTAATATTTTTACCAGAAGTGGCAGCCTTAAATTCATTGCCTAAAGGTAAATAATCCTCTCTTTGGGAGTATGATAGGCGAGCTTTGAAATATTGAGAATCAATATTTCTAACAAAATAACTTTGTTGGATATATTGAAAACTGCCACTTAGCAATGAGTCTGAATTTTTAATAAAACGACTTTGCTCATTCTCTATTCCAGCTCCTATTTGTATTTTACTTATCACTCTGGCGTATTCAGCCTTAAATCTAATCAAGGAGTTTTGAGGTATCTGAATGATATTATTACTTGATGAAGTCCTTAACAACTCTACTTCGGCTTTTAACAAATTATTTTTATGATCATACAAAAGACCCATGCTTTGCTGTATGCCGGTGTATATAACATCTCTGTTATAAAAACCCAATTGGTAAGATATGTTTAACAATTGTGGTTTATAAAATGAACTTTTTAAATACATGATATGCTCTTGATAGCCCGCATCACTAGACATTTGGTTACTTAGTTGCCTACTCCATATTCGATCAAACTCTACGTTTCTATATCGTTCAACATACTTAAAATTCTTATCTACAAACTCATATTGCAATTCGTTTTTTAAAACAAATCCATCTTGCCTTTTATTAAGTTCATTCAAATTTTCAAATGCAAATCGCAACCCATATCCAATGTTATTCTGCTTATCAATTTGAGAAAATAAATTGCGATCATAATTGCTTTGAGCCAGTTCAAATTTCACTTTGTTGCTTTTATCTAATTTTACATCAACACCCAAATTGAGCATCTGCATTTTGTTAGGTGCAACTAACAAATTAACAGGTTCATAACTGCCTTGTTTATCTCCGTTAATGGGTTGTATCCAGCTAAAAACCCTGCCATTAGCGGCATTAGCAGAAGGTAAATAATTTCCTTTACCCTCCCCAACAAATGAAAAAGTGAGCTGAAAGAAAAGGGTGTCGTTATATGCTGCATCTGTATAAACATATACTCCCGTATAGCCAAGTGTATCTATTTTTCGATATTGAATGCGGCTGCTGTTAAAGGTTTTGCTAATGATTTCAGATGGTGCTAGGGCATCGTTCAATTTGTTACCAACAGAAGCAAGCAATAATTTATTGCTATCACTTAATGTTTGTTGAAAGGGTTGATCCTTATCGTCTTGTTCACTATAATAATTGCCATAAATACTATAGTTTTTTTTCTGGTAGGCCAACCCTGTTGTAAAAACCGTACGGGCATAATTTCGGTCGCTATATTGAAACTCAACTACAATACGACTGTATTGTGTAATTATGTGCTTTGGCATAAAAGTAACTGAACCTGTATTGTAGTCTATTACATAATCATTTTGCTCGCCACGCGTCATCTTTTGACCATCTATGTATACAGCCTCTGTTCCTGAGATCATGATGATAAATTGTTCACCATTGGCTCCACTTAATCTATATGGACCTTGATTCCCTTCTATACCATTTATAATATTTCTAGCAAATCTTCCTCTTGATAGTGCAGCTTCTGCATTTACTTGCATTAAACCATTTTTGCCTACATCAAAAGTACTTTGAATTTGCGCCCCTCTTGACTTTTTATTGTAATTCATAAAGTAACTATCTTGAGGTTTTATCATTTCAAAATCACCTACGGTTAAATGGTTTCTATTTTTACTAAACTGCACAAAAACCTTATCAAAGTCCTGCAATTGCTGGGTATTCCCTTCGGGTTGTATAGGTTTATTTTCATCACTAATGGCAGCCAAAACATCCACATCATTATTAATTTTCCCGGAAAGCTGAAGATTGAGATTTGAATTAAGAACCAAATTCTGGTTATTGCCAAAATTCAAACCACGACTTATACTTCCGTTCATTCTTAACCCATCTTGTTTAAAAAAATTGTCGCTAGTGTTGGTGGGGGAATATAAAAATGGATTTTGACTAATGATAAATTCAGGCTGAATAAGGGCTATATCTTTATGCGAGAACTTTTGTTTTAAATCAAGAGCAATGATTTGATAGCTCATTTGAAGTAAGGCACCTTTGATTATAGATTTATTAATAAGGGTATTATTGTAATAGTTAAATGAATAATCAATATTTTCTACAAACTTTTTTTGAGAATAATAAACAGAAAGAGAACCTTTTAAAATAACATTTGAATCTAAAATCAAGGTATCCGAACTGAGCAAAATATTACGTGTTCGGAGGCTTTGCGACAGCCCAATGTGCCCCACAAACAATAATATTATAAACAAGCCAATACCTTTTTGCCTCACAGTTGCAATATACAAGGACAATAAACGAAATTTAAATGAAAAGTAAATGTAATAAAATGTAAATATATTTGGTAAAAAATAAGAATGAAAAATCAAAAACTAGTGGTGCTAACAGGTGCTGGTATTAGTGCTGAAAGTGGTTTAAAAACCTTTAGAGATAGCGATGGATTATGGGAAGGCTACAATATTGAAGAAGTAGCTACTCCTGAAGCTTGGCATAAAAATCCATCCTTGGTTCAACAATTTTATAATGAAAGACGCAAGGCGGTTTTAGAAGCTGAACCCAACAAAGCACATGTTTTATTAGCCGAATTAGAGGAGCAATTTAATGTTCATATCATCACTCAAAATATTGACAATTTGCATGAAAGAGCAGGTTCAAATAACATTTTACATTTGCATGGAGAAATAGTCAAATCAAGAAGTACATTTAATTCTGATGATATTTATCCCATAAAAGGATGGGAACTAAAAATGGGCGATCTTTGTAATGCTGGTTACCAACTTAGACCCCATATTGTATGGTTTGGCGAGTCAGTTCCTCTGATAGAACCTGCAAAAGAAATTGTTAGCGATGCAGATATCTTTGTTATAATTGGCACTTCGTTGCAAGTGTATCCAGCTGCAGGGTTAATCAACTACACAAAACCTAAAATACCAATATATGTTATTGACCCCAAGCAAATAATAATAAATAATATGCGTTTCCAAATAATACAAGAAAAGGCTGAAACAGGCGTGGAGCAATTGATAAAAATATTAAATTCTAAAATTTAGGGCATCGAATTCTGCTAGGCCTGTTAGATTTATATTAATTTAAATACACAGTAATTGCATGGAAGGTATATCCATCCGGAGGAATCGCGTTTTTACGATATAAATTTCCAGATATTTTATTGGAATTGGTTGTTGAAAAACTATTCTCAAAATAAATTGTGGTAAAATTATTAATTCTTACGCCTATGCTGAAACCAGCAATCAAAATGGGCTGAATTAATTTATTTGGCAATGATATTCCACTAGTAGTAGGTTGAGAACCATATCCTATAGAAGTAATTGGGGAGCTAGAACTACTATAAGGTACAGAAAAATCATAAAATGCAGATTTAAATTGACAAGCTCCTACACCCGCAAAAACATTAAATGTAATCCGGCCATCATTTATTTTGATATTATCATTCAAACTTCTTTGCAATATTAATCCCAGCTCATCTATTTCTGCATGCAATCCATAGATATCTTTTGACTTAAAGGACCACAAATTGGTTGTTAAGTATTTTACCCCAATCTCGTATTTATCATTAATAGCAAAATACAATTGCAGGGTGC